>DATDTS010000044.1:0-21472 GCA_035290745.1 Candidatus Bilamarchaeaceae archaeon
AATGGAAAATTATTTTGTACATCTGAATGTTTTCCTGTCTTTCTTTATCTGGCTTCTTAATGCAAATCTTCCGTAGGGCGTTTCCTTGAATTTGGCACCTTTTATTGATTTTACTTTGTGGAATATAACCTCATTGCCATAATATGAGAGTATCTGAGCAATTTTTTTTGAACGATAAGTTCCTTTTCTTTCGTTTCTTGCGATTCTTTCCAAAAGATCTATTTTTCCGCTTCTTTTTTCATTTACTATATGTATTTTATCTTTTGGCCTCCAGCTTATACCAAAAAACTCCTCAGCAGTAGAGCAGGTGAAATAAAAATATTGCGTTTTTAGGAATAGTTCAGTAGATCGGGTTAAAATCAATAATGGCTTATCTATAAACCAACCTCTTCGCTCTTCATTTGAAGGAATGTAGTAAATCCCTTTGAATGGGGTAGGAAACAGCTTTAAACTAGCAACTAAATTAAATATTTTTTGTGGCTTAAACCCTTCTTTTAATAGCTGAGTATAGCTAATCGCTTGTCTTGGAAACATCTTCGAATACCTCTTTATAAAACTTATAATACTTTTGATCAGTAATCAAGTCTTTTAATTCCTCTTCATTAATTGGCGGTCCACTATTTTTTATCAAATCTCTTAAGGTTTGATGGCTAATTTTTTTATGTTTAAATGCAATAATTAAATCATATAAGTCACGGGCTTCTTTCCTATTTTGGTAAGTAATTACTTTCATTTGTACAATATCTTCTAATGAAGCTACTTGAACTTTAGATATACCAAAGGGAAACTCGTTAATATTGTTTATTTTATGCTCCGAATGAAAAATCTCAAATTTAATGCTTGTATCACTAAATTGAATAACAAATTGATTTTTGTATGCTCCTGGGCCAGTCTTGTATCCTTTTTTTGTAAGACAGCCTTTTGTTATTTCCTTTAGTTTAATCTCGTCCCCCTGAACTGGTACAAAATCAAGATCAACACTTACCCTATGTTTTAGATAAAACAAAGCAAGAGCTGTACCACCTACTAGAATCATTTTTTGATCTACACAACCGGCAACATCTCTCATAATCTCCAGTATTCTTCTGTATTTTCTATTTGATCGTTCATCCATAATGTATTAAGAAGGTACCAGTTTATATATGTTAGTGCTACCTTTAATTTTCTTTAATCTAGCAAAAACAGCTACGAGGTTGAATAAATTAATGCTTTATTTCATAAGTGCATAACTGTAAGAGGTATTCAACAAAAAACAAAGCAAACAAGTAGTTTTTTAAGCATTTCTGATAGTACTTAGTTATAACTAGATGGGATTTGATAGTTCTATTTATAAAAAATTAATAAAGGTGAAATTTTATGACTCGAGAAGTACGTGGAGAACAAGTATATGTATTGCCTGAAGGGGCACAAAGGGTATTGGGAAGAGACGCAATGCGCGTTAACATTGCAATTGGTTATGCAGTTGCAAACATAGTCAAAACAACACTTGGTCCAAAAGGAATGGACAAGATGCTTGTAAGTGACATGGGAGACATTGTAATCACAAATGATGGTGCAACAATTCTTGAAGAGATGAATGTTGATCACCCAGCAGCAAAATTAATGGTTGAAATTGCTAAAACACAAGATAAAGAGGTTGGAGACGGAACAACAACTTCAGTTGTAATTGCAGGAAATCTACTCAAAAAAGCAGGCGATCTGTTAGATCAAAATGTTCATCCAACAACTATTATTAAAGGATATGAACTAGCTTCCAAAAAAGCAAGAGAAGTTCTAGCTTCGTTGTCTCAAAAAGTTACAATTGAAGATATTGAGATATTGGCAAAGATTAGTTTAGTTGCAATGGGCTCAAAAGGAATTGGAAGCGATGAAGAAAAGAAAAAGATTTCAGAGATTTTGGTTAGTGCAATCAGACAGGTTTCAGATAAAAAAAATGGAAAAGTCTTTGTTGATTCTGAATTAATAAAAATTGAAAAAAAGGCAGGCGGCGAGGTTATGGACACAAGCCTAATCAATGGTGTTTTAGTTGACAAGGAAGTTGTTCACTCGGGCATGCCAAAGTCATTGAAAAATGCAAAAATCGCCCTTTTGGATTCTGCACTTGAAATAGAAAAAACAGAAACAGATGCTAAAATAGAAATAACATCACCAGAACAAATGGAAGCTTTCCTAAAACAAGAAGAAAAGATGCTTAAAGAAATGGTTGAGCAGGTTGCAGCAGCTGGTACTAATGTTGTATTTTGTCAAAAAGGAATTGATGACCTAGCTCAACATTATCTAGCTAAAAAAGGAATTACTGCAGCAAGAAGGGTTAAGAAATCAGATATGGAAAAGTTATCAAGAGCAACTGGAGCAAAGATTGCATCAAGCCTTGAAGATTTGTCTTCTTCTGATTTGGGTATAGCTGGTCTTGTAGAAGAGAGAAAGGTTGCAGGCGAATCAATGATTTTTGTTGAAGAATGCAAGGATGCAAAGGCTGTTACTATTTTAGTAAGAGGTGGAACTGACCACGTTATTTCTGAAGTAGAACGAGCAGTTGTTGATGCGAGAGGTGCAGTTATTTCTGCAGTTGAAGATGGCGAATATGTAGTTGGAGGCGGAGCAGTTGATATGGAACTTGCAAAGCATCTTACTCTTTACTCAGCTGAAATTGGAGGCAGAGAACAGCTTGCAGTTCAGGCATTTGCAGAAGCACTTGAAGCAATTCCAAGAACCTTGGCTGAAAATGCAGGTATGGACCCAATTGACACATTAGTTACTCTTAAGAACAAGCATAAAAAAGATGGTGAAGAGTTTGGTGTTGATGTATTTGCAGGAAAGGTTTCTGACATGAGAGTAATTGGTATTCTTGAGCCTGCAAAGGTTAAGAAACAAGCAATTACAAGTGCAACTGAGACAGCACGCTTAATTCTAAGGATTGATGATATCATATCCTCAAGAGGAAGAGCTCCTAGCATGCCACCTGGTGGAATGGGCGGAATGCCTGGTATGGAGTGAACGCAATGCGTTCACGACAGTCAAGAAAGGTTTGCTTTCTTGCCATGGAGCGAATCTTTGTTGGATTCGCAACAGTCAAAAAATTTTGATTTTTTGCCATGGAGTGAAATGCGAAACATTTCACGATAGTCAGGAACACAATTGTTCCTGCCATGGAGTAATCGTCTTTTTTCTTATTTTTATTTTAATCACACTAGTTTTTAGAAAAATAAACATTTAAAAGAAGTTGTTGTTTTAGTATGTTACTGTATGTCCCAGCTTCAAAGATGGAAAGAAACTGCAAGAGCAGCAATCAGTGGTAAGGGTGGAAGGCAACTTACTCCAGAAGCAAGAAAATTACAACTTGCTCAAATTGACAGAAGAGTTGAAGCATATGATCATGTTTTGAGAGAATATGCAGAAGGATGGAAGGGAACATCCATAGAGAATAAGGAAAAAGGAGTTTATAAAAGAGTCCTTGATTTTTTTGGTCCGATTGAAGGGTTAACACTTGACATTGGTTGTGGGGTAGGAACATTTCTTCGGGAATTAGCAAGACCTGATATGATTGGTATTGATATCAATCCTTATTGTTTATCAGATTCCTATGAGACTCTCAGGTCAATGGGTTTTGATCCGCTTTTGTCTGATTCTTTGCATTTTGATTTTAGTCTTTACAGGGGAACGTATTTACGTCCTGATCTTGTTACACGTGTTCCTTCTTTGGATCAACCAATTCTTATTGCAGATGATATGAGAACACTAGAGCATACTTTACATCTTATAAATTTATTAGGAAGGAAAGTAGATGTTGTTTCTGTTATGTTTTTAGGAGGCCATACTATAATTTCGTCTATTGAAAGAGAAACAACTGGACCCAAAGAAACACTTCCATTAGTTAACGGTATTATCCTTCCTATCCTTCCAAGAATTTGTAACCCTGGCGCAAGAGTACTTTTTGTTTTTAGAGCTGCTGAGGTAGGCGTACAAGATTCTTTACCTTCTGATGTTGAACGTTCTTTGAGAGAAGTGGAAAAATTTCCAGATACACCTGAAAGTTTTTCTAGATGGTATGGTAAGGTTTTAGAATTAAAAAGAATGGATTCATTCACTCTTCCAGAAACTGATGGTGGAACTTTTTCAGATCCAAAGGTAAGGGCTGCAACACAAATTAATACTCTAAAAGCGTATATGTTTGATGCAGTTCTAAAAGAAACACAAATCACAGGAAAAATAGGAAGAAATGATCCTTGTCATTGTGGAAGTAATAAAAAATATAAAAAATGCTGTGGCAGCTAGGAATTAAAGTACCTATCTATTTCCCATCCAGTAACTGCTTTTTTATGTTGCAAATCTTCTTCATATTTTAGATCTACCAACTCCTCAAGAATTTCCTTTGGAATAACCCCTTTAAGGAATTTGGAATCAGATCCAAATGCTGAAATACTATCGTAAAGTGTTGCTGGCAAATCTCTTACCTTTCTTTTTTTATCCTCTTTTTCGTTAGGTTCTCCTGGCTCTATCTTATCCTTGATTCCATCAAGTCCAGCTGCTATAATTGCAGAGTAGGCAAGATATGGGTTTGCACTTGGGTCAGCTAATAAAACAGTGATCTTTTTTGCTTCCTTATAATTTCTTTTTGTATCTGGTACCCTGACAATTGTGTTTCTGTCATCCTTACTCCAACCAATTACCTTTGGATCAGCTGCAAGTCTTTTGTATGAGTTTGCAGTTGGATTTGTCAAAAAGGTCAAAGCCTGTGCGTGTTCAAGTATACCACCAATATAATACCTTCCTGTTTGGCTCAATTGTGCGTACTCGTCCTCGCCATCATAAAACACATTTTTGTCGGATGTTTTCCATATGCTCTGGTGCATTGCAAGCGTGCTCCCTCTTTCTCCTTCTATCGGATAAGCCATGAATGTTGCTGCTGCCTGAACTGCATTTGCAAGGTTTCTTACAACAAATTTTAAAGTTGTTATTCCATCTGCAGCCTGTTTTACTGAATATTCTTGGATATCAATCATTTGTTGTGCAGTTTTTGATTTTCCATGTCTATGGCCTTCTATCACAACACCAAAACTATCTTCCATAGTTTCAGAGATTTGTGATCTTGCACCATACATTGTATCAAATGGGTGGGAAATAAATGCTCCTTTTTCAAAGTTTGAAAGTATTGTAGGGCTCCACACTGCTTCTCTTGATTCAACAAGTGTTCCAGCTCCTCTTCCCGGAGTTGTCCTATCAGTTGTTGCGGTGTCTAAAACATAAAATTCAATCTGAGATCCAACAAGCATGTTCTTTGCTCCGATAGCTTTTATGTTTGTTTCAATTCTCTCAGCAACATATCTTGTATCCCTCAAAAATCTCTCATTTTTGTTAGCAACTTTTATATCACATAAAAAGCGTATTGTTGACGGTTCCCATGGAATTCTTGCCATAGTCTCTGCATCCGGAACAAGTATTTGGTCTCCCTGATCTCCCTTTCCAAATACTTCATATAAATCAGCTGTATCTATACCATCGCTAAATAATTTTTCATCAACTTGTTTATTAGAAATGGTTGTTCTATTCAAAAAACCATTAACATCAAAGAAGTGCAAGTCTACCCATTTTATTTCATTTGTTGCTATGTATCTCAGAACTTCATCTACTGCTGCCACGTAACCACCTGTTATAATTCGCGTTAATAAGAAATAAATACCTTTCCATATACCTTTTTGACTTATTATAAACTAACGCCAAAAAGCTATCACCAAAAAGGCATGAGTATAAACTTACTACCCAAACCAATAATAAGATAATTTGCCCATATCCCTTCCATGTTAGAAAAGTTTACTGATTCTTTGAAAGAATTCTACTCCTCAAACAATGATATTGCTCTTTCATATATTAAATTCAGGCATTTTAGGTTTGAACTTGCAGACCATACCTTTTTCAAGGTTCAAAAACCAATAAAAACAGAAAAACAATTGTTGAATTTTATCAAAGGGACAAATCCATTGAACGCATATTACTCAGTTGGCAAATGGATAAATCCTCATAAACTTGAGCCATTTCTAAAAGCAAAAAGAATTTCAGGAAATTTATTTTTGGGTGCGGATATTGCTTTTGATATTGATTTCAAGCCGTTTTCTATTGCCAATATCGAAAAAGCAAGACTTGAAGCAGTTAAATTATATGAACTGTTAAAATACAGGTTTCCTCTGAAATATATATCATTTAGCGGAGGAAAAGGTTTTCATCTTTTATTTGATGATATAAACAATTATAAAAGCAAGAATCCGTTTGAAAGAGAATTAGAGGTGAAAAAGAATCGAAAAAAATTGGTAGACGAGGTTAAACAATTAGTTAAGATTGATACATCCGTTACTGTTGACCCAAGAAGAATTTTAAGAATTCCAGGGACCATCAATTCAAGTACAGGCTATCAATGTAGGATTATTTCTGACAAGGAGTTAGAAACAAGTGCTAAAGAAATCCTTAAAAATACAAAGCGTGTTAATCATTCGGCTCTCAGGACCTTTTGGGATGACTTTAGGTTAACACCTATTCGCAATTTATCAAAAGCAGCGCGTGCGGGAGCCAGCTCTGCTTTTACTACTTTTGTTACTAACTCAGTATTAGGTGCTAAAGATAGATGTGTTCCTTTTTTTGAATATGAATCAGTACCACTTAGGTTTGTTGAAAAAAGTCTTCTTAAAGTTCAGAAGCTTTATTCCTTAAGTGACATATACATTTTCCAATATGATAATAATTATCATGCGCTTTCTTTGGATTCGCTTTCATTTCGTAGGGTAGTAAAAATCGTGAAAGCTGCAAAATGCTCATTTTGGAAACTTGTTAAATATAAATACCTGACTTTTCCTTTAGATGATGAATTAGATTCAAGAGGACGCATACTCTTTCCTAAACCAAAACTGGTGAAAGTGCTAACCTCAATCGGAAAACATCAAAAAAGCCGAGGCCATAAACTGATGCTTGAGAAACATTTTAATATTAGAACTGATGAATCAAATCTTAGTGGAAAAAATGAGTATAAACTTATGTATGCTGCAATTGAGGTGTGATTATGGGATTTTTTGATTTTTTGTTTGGAGGAAACCAGGGTTCTTTTGGAGATACTGGTGGTGGAGATAGAAGATATAAAAAAATAGTGGCCTGGTCTCAAAAAAGAGTTGGGCCAATTACCAACGAGATGACTGATTCCGATAAAGAGAATTATGTCATTTCAGTTTCAAAGCATCTTGACTCAAAGAATAAACGTTCCTTTGTTGATGGTTTAAGAAAGTATTTGGAATCCAGAAAATAATTTTATGCTACCTCCTTTTATTTTGGGTTCATCCTCCATTGCACGCAAAAGGTTACTCAAGAAATTAGGTTTTAGATTTAGGGTTGTAGCCCCAAAAGTTCGAGAAGTTTTTTTCGCTGATTCTAAAAAAACTGTTTTGAAAAATGCGATTAAGAAAGTAAGAAGCATTGACAAAACCCATAAGTTTTCAATTCCAATTGTTTGCTGTGATACCATTGTTTATTATAATGGTAAAATTATTGGAAAACCGAGAAACCAAAAAGAAGCATTTCAGACCCTAACTCTTTTATCAGGAAAGTGGCATTATGTTTATTCTGGGATTGCCGTAGTTACTAATGGAAAAATATACAGTGGAGTTTCTAAGACAAGGGTTAAACTAAAAAAATTGTCTGAAAAAGAAATTGAAAAAGAATCAAGAACCAAGCATGTTTTGAAAAGGGCTGGTGCTTATGCAATTCAGAATAAATATAACATAATTGAAAAATATGAAGGAAGGTATGATGTGATTGTTGGTATTGATGTTTCAATGCTTAGGAAATTTCTAAGTATCTAATGTACCTATTTTCCATATCTTCTTTTCCTTCTTGCAAATTCATCTATTGCAGCCTTAAAATCCTCTTTTGTAAAATCTGGCCAAAGCTTTTTTGAAAAATAAAATTCTGAATAACATGTTTGCCATGGCATTAATCCGCTTAATCGTTGTTCACCAGATGTTCGTATAACAAGGTCAGGATCTGGAATCTCTTTTGTGTAAAGATGTTCAGAAATAATTTTTTCATCTACTTCTTTTATCCCTTCCTTTATAACCCCATTTATTGCATCTACTACCTCTTCTCTTCCACCATAGCCTAAAAATAAATTTAACTGATAGCTCTTATTCTTTGCTGATATTTCCTCACCCTTTTTCATCATTTCTTGGATTTCTCTTGGAAAAAGATGAAGCCTACCAAAAAACTTTACCCTGACATCATATTTTTTTCTTTGTTCAGAATCCAAAACTCTTTTTAAATTTCTTTTGAACAGTTCAAACAATTTTCCTACTTCACTACTATCCCTTTTGAAATTGTCCATTGAGAAGCCCCAGAAGCTTATCATTTTTATATCAAATTCTCTGCACCACGTTAATACATCTTGTATTTTATCTATGCCTATTGCGTATGCTTCTTCTCTTGATATCTTATGTAACTCGCCCCATCTACGATTCCCATCAGGGATAATAGCTATGTGTACTGGTTTATTTTCTTCCATTAATTCAGCACCTTCAAGTAATCTATAAAAAATGTTTTTATAAATACTTGGATATCCTTCTAAGGTGTTTAGCTTTTTAGTATTTGACGCCTCCCCCGTGTTTCTCTTAATAAATAATTTCCTTCAATCTTTTTTTCTTAAATCCTTCTTTTAATTCTAAGGCTATTCTTCTTCCAGTACTCATTGGATAATCATAATAATAAGTAGAATAAGGTGATCCATTTGGGTAAATGTTTGTTCCGGCAACTATCCTTGCAGAGATCTCAAATGCATAAATATCAAGATGTTCATCAATTATAGTTTCAATACAATAAGGGCCAAAAACACCACCAAACAATCTATCTGAGGCGTCGCGTGCTTTTTTGCCCATTTCAAGATATTGGGGCAATAGAGATTCCCTTAAAACCATTGACTCGTTTCCTATAACTGTAAATGCCATTTTCTTTTTTATTCCTGCAGAAACTGCACGTGCGATCTCATCAGCAGAGCTTTCAACTCTTGTATCTACTCCAAGCAGTTCAATTTTTCCTCCATCTGCGTCATATCCTATTTTTGAAAATGGGGAAAAGAAATAATGTGGATATGCACGAACCCCAATTATAAATTCCTGTATCATGCATTCTTTTTCTCCAACAAGTTCATCAAATTCTTTTATTGATTTTACAATAAAATACCCTCTCCCCCCCTTTGCACCTGGAAATTTCACTAAACAAGGCCCATCAATCTCATCTCTGTTTAAAATTTTTGGGGTTTTGATTCCAGATTTACGCAACCATTTAATCATCTTTTCTCTTGACCTTTCCCACATTAAGCTTTTTCTATTTCCATAAACAGGAATTTCAAGGTCGTCAAATTTTTCCCCAACATACTCAACAAATGAGCCGTGTGGAATTATAATTGCATTTTTCTCAACCAACTCATTTGTTGGTATTTCTTCGTAATCATCAACTACAATAAATTCATCAGGTCTTCCATATGGAAAAGATTCGTAGGTTTTTTTATTTTCTTTTTTTATTATCCCAACTGTTTTCACTCCCTCTTCACGTGCTCCCTTAAATATCTGCAAAGAAGAGTGTGAGCAAATTGTGGCAATCGTAAAATCAGAATAATTATCTAATATCTCATCTATTTTTTTCTTTGGAACCATATCAAATATGAGATGTAGGTTCTTTTAAACTTTTTCTTATTTGGTTGTAGGATCTGTTGTGGTACTTTCTAGAAAAATGCGCAGATTTAAATATATATCCCCTGAATAGTAATTACATGATGAGAAGACTTGAGTATAAATCACCTGATCCTTTTCAAAAATTATCTACAATGATGGAAAGAAGAGGTGCACTTAGAAAATTTCACAGTCATGCAACTTCTCTTCTGGCTAGAGCATATAGAAAAGCTTTTGGAAATGCCATGTTTAGTCTTGGTGACAGGGTTTTAGACCTGACTCCTTTTTTGTTTGGTTCATTGATAAATCATCGTTTGAGTCTTGAAGACGCAAGACCAAATGAAGTATGCATTGTTACTCCTTCACACAATGCAAAACAATTGATTGAAAGATTTGCTGGTTCTGCTCCTTATGCTAGAGATGTACAATTGAGAGTTGAACAAATAGATAAACTCCTTGCTTTTATTCAACTTAGAGAGGTGTATGCGCATTTTGACACTGCTATTGTAGCTGACCTACTTTTTCTTCTTGATGATCAGCAAAGGCATGATTTTTTGTCATTTCTTTATGATGCATTAACTACACAAGGTAAACTCGTTCTTCTTGATTTATTTACTGCTAATGGAAATACTGCAAAAGTTGGTCCAATGACTTTTGCTCCTTCCCAATTTATCCAACGAAATAGTAGAGTTTATAAAGAGCTTGCAAGAATGTCTCACAGAACTAGTTTTGCAAGTCTTCATCATGACATTGATACCTCAGGATTATTCACAAAGTCAATTCCTCATGGTAGCAGTAGTCCACGCTTTGGGAGCGTTACTTTAGGTGATGAGTATCAGGTTTTGTACACCGTTTACTCGCGTGTTGAGGCTCCTGTTCTACCCTCAGTTTCTAGGGGATAGCTTTTAATACTTTATGTTATTAATTATTGTTATATGGGGTCAGCAAATAGACGTTTAAGGGCACCCACGGGTCAGGGTAGTGGTTCTGAGGTAGACACATTAGTTAGACCCCCTTTTGCTTCTGGAGTATTAGCTCCAGTTTCTACTAATGGTGCTCATAGTCGGCCTTCTCATCCTTTTTCAGTTGCATCAGACGGCAGTTCTAGGTCTTTATCTAGTAGCGAATTATCTGATGAAGATAGAAAAGCCTTGGAAGGTGTTGACCAGGTTTACTCAACTGTTTTTGCTGCTCAGTTTTATGAAATGATTATGGATACTTCCGGACACTATGGTGCAGAAGATAGATTGTTCGATAGTCTTGTACTTCCTTATGTTCATTTTCCTGTAGTTGATCCTGCATGTGGTCCAGCTCATTTGTTAGTTCGTATGCTTCAAAGAGGAAATGGACAGCTAAAATCTAAACTTCTGGCATTTGTTAGAGATAATCCTGACGTGCCAGCAATTGTTGGAGTTGATTTAAACGTTAACACAATGCTTCCATTTGCGTATACTAAATTACAAGCTGCCCTTCGTGCAGTAGATCTTCCTGTTGAGTGGCTTGCAGCTGATTTTAGGGAAGAAATTGACCCTAGAAAACATAAAGTTGTGTTAGTTCACAGCCCATTAGAATTAGCATTGCAAAAACATTCTTTTCTTGCTGGCCTTGCGAATACTCTTATAATGACTTATATTGCTCATTGGATTGGAGGAGGAAGATTAGATTGTGAAGATGAACATGAGTTTGAGGCGCGAACCCGTGAAGCAAAAGAACGTGCAATGGATGTCATTTCACAAATGTCTTCTACTCAAGCCTTGCTTTTCAGTGCTGAGGAATTTGACTTAAGAGTAAGTGATACTACTGAACAGCACCTTCCAGGCCTTGCTGAAGCTGTTCGTCATAACACAAGTCCTGTTACACTCAATTTTTGGTATAATCTTCTTTCTACTGTTTTTTCTCCAACTATGGGTCCTAACAATGAAGTAATTGATCTAGGACCTAATGGGCACAGTATGACTGGAGCTTCGCTTATTAAAACATCAATTGATTGATGCTTGACGCCGCGTCAAATTTTGAAGTAATTTCATTACTTCAATGGGTTGAAATCCTCAAAAGTTTTGTAGGAAAACAATATAATATGGCTATTTGTTCTTGCTACTACTGGATGTTCTTGTATATTTTTAAGCACAGCCACTAATTCGTCCCTGCTTTTTACCAAAAGAAATGCAATAACATCATAAGTACCAGTAATTCCATATAATGATTGAACCTGAGGGATTTTTGCCAAATCACTGAGTTGTGATCTGTCACCTATTTTTCCTCCCCTTGCTTTCATAAGAATTACTACCTGTGTTTCATACCCTATTTTATCAAAATTTAACTCAACAGTATATTTCTCTATTATTTTCTCTCGTTCCAGTCTTTTTATTCGCTGCATAAGTGTATTTGGGTGTACTCCAAGCTTTGCTGCCATTTTCCTATAAGGCGTTTTTGAATTTTCCTTTAATTCTCTCAATATTTCAAGGTCCAGTTCATCGTATTTAACTACCATTTCAGACGTCACCTACTTGCTTATATTGTTATTTGTTTACATATCCTTTTAAACTTAATGTGTTTTTTCACAGTCTTTTTTGCAATAGTTATATATATTAGATAAATCAAAGTAATATAGTTAGGCTTTTGTATTTTTTTTATGCCTATGCTGTGGGCTTTAGGGGGTGTTTGAATGTTGGGAGCTATAAAATCAATGTTTGAGAATAGGAGGGAGGATATTGGTGAATTAACTACTACCTTAGAGAGGTCTATGGAGTTCAATTTGTCCGATCCTAAGTTTGGAAATGAGATTGTATCTCTTGCATCAAAGATAAAAAACCTTGTTGTCACTAGTGAAGTAGATGCAAACCAAAAAATAAGAGTCTTATCCTTGCTGAACCGTATCAAGGTTAGGGCACTTTCTTATGGGACTATGGACAGTTATAGGGTTTTTACATCAATTGATTCAATAAGCAAGGATCTTTTCCGTTTTTAAGATACATTTGAATTTTTTTTAAATTCGGTTTCGATTAATAGCTATTAGGACAGAAAAATATGTTGGGTGAGAAAAAATGAAACAAATTACTTTAATTCAAGAAGACCGCGTTGGATTGTTGTCTGAGATATCCTACATTCTAGGGAAGTCAAATATTAATATTGAGTCATTAGATGTTGATATTGTTGGAGAGAATGCACTTGTTACCTTATTGGTAAGAGATTCGAAAAGAACAATTGATGTTCTTAATAAAAACGGGTTTAAAACAACCTCCTCTGAGTCAATTCTTATAAAAATTCCAAACCGACCTGGAGCCATTCATGAATTCTCAAAAGTACTTTCAAATTCGCATGTTAATATCGAAACATTGAACATTCTTTCGTCAGATCCTGAGAGCCATGTCGTTGTATTGAAGGTTGATAAGAGAAGGAAAGCATTGAAACTACTTTCTGATATTTTACTTAGTTCTTTTTAATTCAATCAGGTAGTTACCAATTCAATATTTTTTGCTTCCTTTATCTCTTTTGCTATCCGTCTTCCAAATGACATTTGGTCTCTGAATATATAACTAGAGTATGGCGTAAATCTTGTACCAGGAGATCCAGGTATTCTAAAGGATATGTCAAAAATAACAAACTGCTCTTTGTTGTTTCTCTCTTCAATTGCACCTTGAAGGGCAAACGGCCCTATTATTCCTGGTTTATATTCCTTTTCAACTGTTTTTAGGAGTCTTTCGGCTTGTTCATAAACTCCTTGCAGTAACGATTCCCTCACAGTACAAGCAACATGCCCAACTTCTATATTTCTTGGTTCCCTTGTTTTAAGAAGCTCTAGCTGAATATCAGCAGGTAAGTGCAAATAGCCATCCAAATTTGTCTGGCGTCTTTTATCAACTCCAAGCAATTCTAGTTCTTCATGAACTCTAGAATAAAAGAAGTTAAAATTAAATGGTGCGCCAACAACAAATTCTTCTATTTTCGCTTTCTTCAAATCGTCTTCACTTATTTTGTCTTCTTTTACTAAGCGCTCACTTTTCTTAACATATTCTTCATAAGAAGTTGCAATGAAAAATGCCCTTTCGTATTTTCTATGTTTTTCATTTACTTTTACAATTACCGGATTATCTATTTTCTCAGGTGAAGATATTTGTTTTGGATAATTTACACCTGATTTTTTCATTAAATCATATTGGTTGTTTGGTGCATCTCTTTCTTCTGCCCTAAGCAAATATTTGTTTCCAAAAATAGGAACCTCAAACTTTTTTTCTATCTCCTCATAGCCAACGTAAACTGCAAAACTTCTGTTCGGAATAAAAATAGACCTCTTTTTTTGAAGATACTCCTGGTTTTTTTTGTTTACAATATCTACAAACTTGTCGACTAAAACAATCTCATCTATAATCCCAATCTCTTCCTTTCCCCTTTTTCTTTTCTTGTAGTACTCATAGGTTTTTTCTCTTCCTTTTTGGCAGACGACAATTGTATTGAATCCTTCTTGTTTTGCACCTTCACTTACTTCTAGTGCTGAGTGGCTTCCAATTGTAGAAATTGAGTGTTTTACCATATCTACCATTAACAGCAATTATTTTAATACTTAACTTCGCCCTCTGGAGAGGGCGTTTAAGTTTCTTATTACAGTTTGAATATTGGATATTTTGGGGGATTACCCATCTCTTATTTTTTCGAGCGCCAGTTCAAACTGGCGAATTCAGGTTAATACGTTTTCTAGGAAAGACTTCTAATTTATAAGTTTCAAAATATTCTGTCTTCCCTTTTTTATCTTCTTGATCTTTTTTACTGTTTCAAGTTCTGCTACTACTAAGCTCATTTTTGTTTCTGAAAAATTTAAAATATCCCTTATCTCCTTTTGGTTCATTCTTCCCTCGTTTTCTCCAAGTATCTTTAGAACTTTTTTGCAATCATCATCCAGTTCTTCATTTATTTTATCATCATCTTCCGGTTCGACTTCTTTTTGTTTTTTCTGAATGAAAAAATATCCAACTACAAAGATTATTGTTCCTAAAACAAATGCAATTATGAATGGAGTATAATCAGTTTCTTTGTTGTCACCATTTGTATTTCCATTATTTGTATCCGTTTTGTTTTCATCTGTTTGCAGGTCTTCAGGCAAAATATTCCTTAATTCTTCAGGAAGAAGAACAAGGTCAAATTGCATTATTTCTTGATTTAGATTCAGTTCTTCTTTTGTATAATATTTTAGTTTGCCTTCTTCATAGTATGATGCAGTAAGCGTATAGTTGCCCTCAGGTAATTCAAGGCTATAATTACCGTCAACTGTTACCTGGATTGTTGTGTCACCCTCTATTTTTATTATTGTGTTATTTAACTTAGAAAAATCTTCAGCATCGAATATTTCACCAAAAAGTGTGGTAGGAAATAGTAAATTAATAAGAAGGATCAGAATCAAGATTTTTTTCATATTTACGTCTTCACTACTAATATTTATTAAGCTTTTTTATTGTTTGCTAAAGCTTTCAGAAAGTTTCTATTTAAATAGCGGGCTCTAATTCTTGAATGGTGAAAAAAGTGGAATGGATTCTTGCAATTGTTGTGGTTTCCGTTTTGCTATTCGCTGGAATTGTAAAAACACTTTTGTAATGGAGGTATGATTATGAAAAAATTGTTTATGGTTTTGTTGCTGTTTGCTTCTATTTTTGCAGCTACAACTGAAGATTTAATGGATAATGATGCTACACTTGGTTCAAATGATGCACCGGTTGTAGTAATTGAATTTAGTGATTTTCAATGTCCTTTTTGCCAAAGGTTTCAGACACAAACGCTTCCTTTGATTAAAAGCGAGTATATTAATACTGGAAAAGTACAATTTGTTTACAGGGATTTTCCTTTAACTAGTATCCATTCACAAGCACAGGTAGCAGCAGAAGCTGCAGAATGTGCAAAAGATCAAGGGTACTTTTGGTCATACCATGATAAACTATTTAATAACCAAAACGCACTTAGTGTTGAAAATCTAAAATCGTACGCAAGAAACCTTGGCCTAAACACCGAGCAATTTAACACGTGTCTTGATTCTGGACAAAAATATCAAGAAGTACAAGATGATTATAATGATGGTTTGCAACAAGGAGTAGCTGGAACCCCATCATTTTTAGTTGGAAAGAGAGGAACAACTGATGATAAATATCATTCTATTCAAGGAGCAGTTCCTTACTCTGATTTTAAACAGGTCATTGATGGATTTTTATCCGGCGAATCAACTTCCTCCGGCGGTAGCAAGGAAATAAAAGTAAGAGTTGAAGACGGATATGGTAATGGGGTTAATGATGCAAGTGTACAACTCTATTATCAAGATTCCAATGATGGTTGGAGTGATGCAAGTGGCACTACAAATCAAGAAGGGCATGCAACACTCAAAGTTGAAGTTGGAAAACCATTTAACCTAAAGGCATTTACCTATGATCCATATCAAGCATATGGTACATCTGGCGGTTATTCTGGTGAACCATCAAATACATTTGTTATCAAAAACAATCAGCTTTGTTTGTATTCAAATCAAAATGATTGTAGCAGTTTGTTCGTTTCTTTATATCCAAATCAAAAACCACCTGTAGAAGATGAACCAGAACCAACAGTTGACACTTCTTCAGTTAGGTTTAGTGTTGGAGTAAATGATTACCCAGATCATATCCCAGGTCAGAGAATTGATGGTTGGGTAAATATGTATAAAGTAACTCCTGTAAGTAATGGAAATTACTATGGAGAATTAATAAAAACATACAAATCACCAAAGGATTTTGGAGCTACCTTTGATGTATTTTATGGGGAAATAGTTAACTTTGTTGCTTTTAAAGACTATGAAAATGCGGTGTCTGCAACATCATGGACTTTTGGTTCTCCTCCCTACAAACACTTTGGTAAGGGCAAAGGACAACTTTGTCAAATAAATTATCTAGACACCTCCTCAATCATGAGGATAAAAGCAGATAATTCTGAAAGCTGCGCAACAAGCTTAACGACCCCATACCAGGATTCACAAACAACAACAACCCCTGAACCAACTCCAACACAGGTTAGTGTTTCTTTCAAAGTTATTGCAGTTGACCAAGGGCCAGCAGGTTTGTCAACATTTTCTGTAAAGGGTGTTAAAATACAATTAGTAAGTCCAGTTACTGGAAAGGTTTTAGATACAAAGGTAACTGATGGCGAGGGAGTAACCTTTAATGTAAATGTTGGAGAACAATTCTATGTTAGAAATGTAGGATCAGAAAATGGGAATCATTATGGATTCTATCAGGAATTGAGAAATGAAGGTGTACCAACATACAAGATAGTAGAGAATGACGGGGGACCAAACTCATTTAATTACTATACACTTTGTAGAGTATCTGATAATGGTTGTACTACTGTAGTTGGTTTAATCCTTTACAAGTTAGGTTCAGATGTTGAGGAAGTTCCTGTACCAGTTCCAACAGAAAGACCAGTTGATTTACCAGATGCATCTTTCTATAAGGTTGAAATAAATAAGGGTTGGAATTTAGTCTCTGTGCCTTTTGAAAACACACAGCTTGATTCATCAACTTGTGAAAGAGAAACATATTATTACTACAAGCTTGGTGAATATGCAAAGAACAGACTTTCAGAATTTGGACTTGATATTCTAAGCGGTTTCTGGTTTAAATCTGATGGAGCATGTACTTTGAAATTCAAAGGAGAGCCTTATTATTCAACTGATGTGAGCAAGTATCTCTACGAAGGTTGGAACCAGATTGGTGCACCGAGAAACTCTGTTTCATGGGAAGATTCATATGGATGCACTGTTAAAAGCGGACCTTATTCCTACGACACAAAAAACAAAAAATGGGAAAAAGCATCTGTTCTTGAACCTGGAAAAGGATACTTTGTAAAAATGGCAAGCGACTGTAAGTTAACCTTTGAGGATTTCCCTCCTCTACCGGAATAACTTTATTCCTTTCTTTCTTTTTTATATTGGTGTGGTGTTGATATGAAAAATAAGATTTTTTTCTTGGTAGCATTATTTTTATTATTGTTATTAGTTGGATGTTTATCATCTAAAAATGAAGAGTCAGATCAAGGTGAAGAGAATAGTGAACAAGTAGATGGTGAGTCAGGACCAATGGAGGATAATGAGCTTCCACCATTACCTCCAGATGATCTTGATCAAGGTGAAGGAGATAAGATAGATGATGGTGATGAATCGTTGCCTCCACTTCCGGAATAAATATAAGTTTGAACTATATTACAAATTGGTGATTTATATGAAAAAAATAATAATTTTGTTGATGTTTGTATTTATTGCATTTAGTTTGTTTGGGTGTACATCATACGGGGGGCCAGACGTCTCTAATGGGACTAGTGCTACTGACAATGTTACCGATAGCGAAGCTTCTTCGGAGACATCAGAAGCCGAGGATAATGATGTAAATAAGACTGATAATGTTGATATGGAAGACGATGTAGATAACGAGACAGATGATAATGTAGATGAAGATATTGCTGATATTCCTGATGTAGAAAGTGATATCGAAATGAATGAAACAGCAGATAACAATGATACTGCTGACATAAGCGAAAATGATAATAGTAACGTGACAACTGCAAGTGAGGATAATAAGATTGAATTAGACGATTTTGAAACTTCTCCTCTTTGGGCATCAATTCAATTATATGAAGGCAGTACTCCTGTTTTTGTTGACGTTATTCAAGAAGGTACTTTCACAAATTATGAAGAGTATACAATTCTTATTGAAAGGGTAAGCCCTGGTTACTCCTTTGGCGCAAAATGGGCAAAAGTAAGCGTTTATTCGAATAATAATCTACTATCTACAGGAACTTTGAATATTGGTGATAAATTAAGCGCTGGTTCAATTGATGTTGAGTTAACTGATTTAACTATACCTTATCCAGATGAATCATGTGCAATTTTATCTGAAAATATTGTTTGTACTGGTTCTCCAGTTAATATAAACGGTGAACAAGTGGTTCTTGAAAAAGCGAGTCCTGGTTATACCCTTAATGCAAAATGGGTAAAATTAATGGTTGGCGGAATTTCAAGGACAGTTGATGTTGGGGATTCTGTTACTATTGGTGGTCAGGCAATAATTTTAGATGATATCTCCCTTTCAAGTCCTGAAAATAGCAGAGCATCATTTCAAATAGTTGAAAACCAGCAAGTAATCTTGGAAGATTCATTTAGCGAAGGTGATTCTTCTTCTGTTGATTCAGGACCAGATAAAAGAAAATTTACTATTCTACAAGTTGCTCCTGGTTATTCTTTTGGTGCAAAATGGGCAAAAGTATTAGTTGATGATGGGGCTAGTCCATTCACAAGAACAGTTTCAGTTGGTCAATCATTTGAACTTGGAAATGGTATGGACTTTGTTTTAACTGATCTAACTGTTAGTGACCCCGATAGGGCAAGAGCGTCATTAAGCGTTCTTGATGGAGATGGTCAGGTTCTATCTTACCAGTCTATAAGAGAAGAGGACTCAGTTTTTGATCCTAGTTTAGATTCTAACATTGAAATAGAAAAATTAAGTCCAGGTTACACATTTGCTTCAAAGTGGGCAAGAATAAAAGTTGGGGACATTGAGGGCATTGTAAATGTAGGTGAAGAAATATATGTTGGTGATTTAAGAGTTAGACTTGATGACATCACAGTTTCTTATCCTGAAACTACAAGAGCATCTTTGGAATTTTATGACGGTGGCGTTCTTGTTGAAGAAGAATCTGTTTCTGAAGGTTCGTCAACTCAATTTTCTGGAATAACAATAAACATAAAGACACTTGAACCAGGATATCTCCTTAATGCAAAAAGATCAACAATGGAGGTTGGTGGAGCAGAAAATGTGATGAGCCTTGGAGATGAATTTGATCTTGGTGGAGGCAAGTCTTTCAAACTTGTTGATATTACAACAACCCATCCAAGCACATCAAGGGCATCGGTAAGAGTAAATGATGCTAGCGGAAACGCAGTATATTATGCTGCAATTACCGAAGGCGATACTCAAAATACTAATCTAGGGTTTGACATTGAAGTAAAGGCTTTAAATCCAGGTTATACCTTTGGTGCAAAATGGGCAAGATTAAAAGTTGGAAATACCGAAGGCATTATTCATGTTGGTGAATACATGCTTGTTGGAGGTTACAAGATACTATTGGAAGATCTAACAATAACCTATAAGTGATTACAGTAACAACTTTATTCTTTTCTTTTTTAATTAACTTATGGGAAAGTTAGGATACACAATTTTAGTTTTTATTTTAGTTTTAATCTTATCTCTTAGTTTTTATACTCCATATCTTGCTTTTTCTGATCAAGATTCTGCTGAAAATTTATATCAATCAATGTCTTGGGCGTGCCATCAAAAAATTTCGAGATCTCAATGTTTGTTTTATGACGGAACTTCATACTATATATCAGATTGCATTAAACAAGAAGGAAAATATTATCCAAATGATAGCTACAGTATTGGTTTGATAAGTACTGTCGGACACATTGGATATAAGCTTGTTGTTTGTGCTAGGGACATTGGAATCTATTCTGGAATGCTACTTGCAGCTTTAATCTACCCATTTTATAGAAAATTAGAAGATGACCAGTTTCCGCCTCCTTTATTTTATATACTTGCGTTAGTTCCAATTGGGTTAGATGGTGTTATCCAATTATTTTCTCATTTTGTTGATTTTTACTCTTATGAAAGTACTAATTTAATAAGGACGATAACTGGGTTTATTGCAGGTTTTGCAACTTCTTTTTATTTGATACCAATAATAAACAAATTTGGAAAGAAAGGGAAGAATTAATGCTTTTGCTTAATATCGATATATTTATAAATGATAATTGAAATTTGTCACTATATTAAATAAAGGTGATATAATGATAGATCCGGTTGTTGTTCAACAAAATTTAGATAAATTGGCTGCTGGTTTGGTAGAATTCTTGCCAGGAGCCATTGGTGCAACTTTACTGTTTATTGTCGGTATTGTTGTTGGAAGTATCTTAGCTCGTTTGTCAAGGAAACTTATGCAAGTCTTGAGATTTGAAGAATTCCTGACTGCACATGACATACATGATTCTTTGGGCAAGATCAAGGTAAGTACAGTTGTTGAAAGAGTAGTTAAATACTATATTATACTGGTTTTCCTTAATGCCTCAGTATCTATGTTAAATTTACCTGTTTTGGTAAATTTCCTAAACATGATTTTGGTTTATGCACCTGTTCTAATCGGAGCAGTGTTATTCGTAACATTTGCTGCTATAATCGGCGAATTAGTCAGGGATGAATTGATTAATTATGATAAAAAATCAAAATCACTCTGGTATGTTGGCGGCGTTCTTAAGATTGTCATTGTGTTTCTCGGTGTTATGGTTGGGCTTGACACAATTGGCTTTGAGATGACTTTGGTTAACAGAACTTTTGAAATAATTCTACAAGGTCTTGTTTGGGGCGTTGCTGCTGCCTTTGCTCTTGCATTTGGTTTAGGCGGTCAATCTCATGCTAAGGACGTTATAAAAGATTTCAGAGACCACTACAAGGTATAGTTTTCTTTTTTTTCTTTTTATTTATTTACCTGAATTCGCCAGTTCGGACTGGCGCCCGGAAAAAACAATTGCACAAGAAAAATACAGAGTTACTGTGCCATGTTAGTTGAGAAAGGGAGAAACAATCGCATTCTAAGATATCCAATATTCAAACTGTAATAAGAAACTCAAACGCCCTCTCCAGAGGGCGAAGTTAAGTATTTAATCCGAACCGCGGAGGGGAGCGCCCCTCCCCAGTTTCAGGATCCCGATGGAACTCCGT
>DATDTS010000045.1:0-2205 GCA_035290745.1 Candidatus Bilamarchaeaceae archaeon
TGTGTGAAACCATCACAGGTAAATGGAATAGTTGTTGGTAGTTTATTCAATCAAAAAACACAAGGTGCTTTGGGTTGTCAAGGTGATACGTTTGCAGCACTTGTTAATAATCAAGTCATTTGTTTGGACAAAAAAGTTGGTCCGATTGTTTACACGAGTAGCATGCCAATAGAGAGTGCAACTGGTTATGATCTATGTTCGGTTTCTGATCCATCACGACCGTATACGGTGATAGATCAAAATGGTAATGTTTTGTGTTACGCTACTGTCAATTAGGCTAATCTTTTTATTTCTTCTGTGAGATGCAAATATGATGAGGCAGTATCTACCAGTTATTTTGATTTTGTTATTGTTGGGTTGCGTTTCGCCTAAACTAGATTCTGAAAGTGTAACTCAAGGATCAACCCTACAAGAGAAATACGAGCAACTTCAATTGGAAAACCAGCAACTTCAACTTGAAAATGAAAAATTAAATACAGATTATGAGCAGGTTCAATTAGACCAAGAATCAATGAAATCAAGTGGTCAGGGTCTTGCTACAGAGATGCAAAATAAGAATATAGAGTACAAAAATCTAAATGCTTCATATAAAGATCTGAAGAACATATATGATAACCTAGTATTAAAATATAATAAACTTCAAGATGATTATCGAGATCTTGAGTACAATAAGATTGAAGTTGATTCAATCAGGTTACCAAAAGATATCCCAACCTCCCCCTCAATTCCTGGCATTGACTTTGTTTTGACTAAGGAGTCTATAATTCTAAAACACGATCGCCTTAATTTGTCTTCTGTAACTGATACCAAATCCATGTTGCCAACAATAAGTGCAGATCACAGTGCAATATTTACAAATAAGTTTGATGCTGAAAAACTTGAGGTTGGTAATATAATTGCATATGACTCAGGGGAATATGATCTGCCAATAATGCATAGAATTATTGAGGTTGATAGTGATTCTAATGGAGTTTGTTATATTGTGCAAGGTGACAACAATCTTTCACCAGACCCAGGATGTGTAAAACCTTCACAGGTACTTGGCTTAGTTATTGGGATTGTATTCAATAAGAATTCTGAAGGATACGGGTATTGTAATGGGGATACAATACCAATAATAAAAGACGACATCATTTACTGTATGTCAAATGTTGTTCCTGCAGGCATTTATACTGAAGATCAGATATTACCAAGCAGCAACTTTTCTATATTTTCATTTTGTTCAGAAAATCAACCAAACAAGCCATATACAGTTATCACTCCTGATGGTGAAGTTTATTGTTATAAAGATGTATAAATCTAATAATAAGTTAACCATTTATCAAATTTCTTAACCCTTCCCCTTACTACTTCTTGGAATAGTTTTTGCAATTTTTCAGTTATTTTGCCTTTCTTCCCATTTCCTATTTGTCTTCCATCAATACTCCTAGTATGTACAATTTCAGCAGCTGTCCCAGTCACAAAAACTTCTTCTGCAGTATACAATTCATCTCTTAGGATTGTTTTTTCTTTAATAGGAATCTCAAGATATTTTGCTAATTGTATAACAGAATCTCTGGTTATTCCTCCTAATGCACCATCATATAACGGAGGTGTATACAAAGTGTCAGTTTCGTAAATAAAAATATTGTCAGCACTAGCTTCTGCAACATGCCCCTCTGCATTTAGCATGACTGCTTCATCATGTCCATCTTCTCTTGCTTCAGCTTTTGCTAAAACAGAATTCAAATAATTCGCAGATGCTTTAACATGTGGGGATAATATTGTTGACCTAATCCTTCTCCATGAAGACACTATCATCTTTAGTCCAGTTTCACTTTTCTTTCCGTAATATTTTGGAAAGTGGACAGGAATAATTGCCATTGATAATGGGATACCAGTTTTATCAAGTCCAATTTTTTTGTATCCCAAGTAGGCAATTGGTCTAATATAACATTCTTTTGCCTTATTTTTCTTTAATGTATTAATCACTGCCTTTCTATATTTGTCATAAGAATAAGTTATTGGGAGGTCGTATATCCGCAATCCATCATACATTCTTTGTAAATGTTCATTCAGTCTGAAAATTGCAGGTCCTTTTTGTGTTTGATAGCATCTCATCCCTTCAAAAATAGCTGTTCCATAGTGTAATGCATGAGTTAGAATATGTACTTTTGCTTGATTCCATTTTACGTATTTCCCATCCATCCAAATATAAGGAAATTT
>DATDTS010000046.1:0-8543 GCA_035290745.1 Candidatus Bilamarchaeaceae archaeon
TAACTGTGTATTGAAACCTACTCCTGAACCACCTACACCAGATGATTCTCAAGCAGAAGCATTAGAAGGACTAAACAGAGCGCAGCAACAATTAGATCAAGCTAAAAAAGAAGGTAAAGATGTAGCAGAAGCTCAAAAGAAATTAGATGAAGCAAAAGAAGCTTATGAAGAAGGGGATTATGAAAGGGCAAAACAATTGTTATCAGACGTTGAAAGTTTCATTATGGAATCTCTAAAATTCGAAGACGACAAAACAATTGTTACACAACCCAAACAGGACGAAAAAAAAGAATCAGAGAAACAAGAGGAGGACATTTCTTCACTTTTAATATTTGGTGTCGTAGCTATAGTTGGTTTATCTTTACTGACAGTAATCTATTTTTTCAGTAAAAAGAAGTGATCTTTTAATATTTTTCTTCTCTTTTATCCCCAATACCTATTTAAATATTTCCATTCATACTTCTCTTTCTCTCTATTATATAGGGGACAACCCTTTTTCCTTAGGGATAAAAAAACCGTATGTAGGAATGCTTATTGGTTTTTTATTAGGGCAATGTCAGGTGTATCGATATGGTAGATTTACTAAGACCTAGACGAGGATCAATGGCTTTCAGACCAAGAAAGAGGAGTAGAACACAGAATGTTTCTCCTTATTGGCAGTCAGTTGATGAAAAAAGAGTTATCGGATTTCCTGGGTATAAAGCAGGAATGACCCACATTTCTTACATTGATGAATCTGACTCACCTTTTAAAGGGCAAGAGGTTGTGTCTGCTGCAACAGTGATTGAAGTTCCGCCAGTTGTTGTTTACGGCTATCGTATTTATTGTGAGGGTAATTCTATTTCTGATGAGTTAACTAGAGATGAAAAGATTCTAAAGATCTTGAATTTTAGAAAGCCTAGATCTGAGACAAATCAAACTAAGCCAGTACATATTAGTGAAATGAAGGCCAAGGATGTTCGATTGTTAGTTTTTGCACAGCCTTCAAAAAGTGCATTTGGTAAAAAGCATATTGAAGCTATGGAACTTGGTTTAGGTGGAGCAACACTAGTAGAAAAGCTTGAGCATGCAAAAAATCTTTTAGGCAAAGAGCTCAAGGCAAAGGATGTATTTAAACCTGGAGAATATTTAGATGTTCTCTCAGTGAGCAAAGGAAAAGGATGGCAAGGTGCAGTAAAGAGATTCGGAGTTAAAATACAAAGAAGAAAAGCAACAGGAAAAATGAGGCATGTTGGTACATTGGGTCAATGGCATCCTGCTTATGTTTTATATACCGTTCCACAAGCTGGTCAGATGGGTTATCACAGAAGAACTGAGCTTAATAAAATGATTTTCAAAATAGATAGCAATGTTGATGAAATAAATCCAAAAGGAGGATTTAAGAACTATGGATTTATAAAAAGTGATTACCTACTAGTTAAAGGTTCGGTTCCTGGTCCTTCAAAAAGATTGGTAAAACTTAGACTTGCGGTTAGAGAATCAGGGGTCAAAGAGCCAAAGGTAAATTATATTTCATTGGATTCTAAAAGATGATTAATATGAAAACAAACTTATATTCATTAGAAGGTAAAGTATTGAAACAAATCGAACTGCCAAAGGTATTTAGTTTGAGTTTTAGAGAAGATCTTATTAAAAGAGCAGTATTGAGTGACGAAAGCAGGCTTTTCCAGCCAAAAGGAAATTATGTTTGGGCAGGTATGCAAACTTCTGCAAAATATAGAGGAAGAAAGGAGATGTATGGTGCTATCAAAAATATGGGTATCCCTCATCTTCCAAGAGAAGTTCAGCCAAAAGGTAATTTTGGGAGAGTAAGAAAGGTTCCTTCTTCTGTTAAAGGAAGACGCGCGCATCCTCCAAAAGTTGAAAAAAAATTAGTTGAAAATGTTAATAAAAAAGAATACCTTCTTGCATTGGGAAGCGCAGTTGCTTCTTCTGCTGTCAAAGATTTAGTAAAGTTTAGATGTCCTATTTCTTTTGAAAATCTTCCACTTGTTCTTGATAACTCTTTTGAAAATATTAAAAAAACAAAAGAAGTTTTATCTGTTTTGTCTGCTTTGAAGTGTTCTGATTGGGTATTATCTTCTAAGAAAAAAGGTTCAAAATCAGCTCTAATAATTGTTTCAGGCGGCAACATCCTAAAAGCTGCAAGGAACATTTCTAGCGTTGATGTGGTTGATGTTTCTAGTTTAACTGTAAAACACTTTGCACCTGGGACTAAATTTGGTCGATTGGTTATCTATACAGAAAACTCTTTGAAAATGATTCAAGAGAGGGTGAATGCATGATACTATTAGCTCCTATTAAAACAGAAAAAGCCATTGCACAGGTTGAGTTTTCAAATACATTAACGTTTAAAGTTCAAAAAAACGCAACAAAAGAACAAATAAAAAAAGAGGTTGAATCTCTTTTTGGAGTTAAAGTTGTATCAGTAAGAACACAAATTACCCAAAAAGGGTATAAACAAGCACTTGTAACACTTTCAAAAGAATCAAGTGCTGAGGATGTAACTACAAAACTTAAAATGGCATAGGTGAATAATTATGGGTAAACCACTTAAATCACAAAGAAGGGGAAAAGGTCTTCCACGTTACATTTGTCCTAAACATAAGAGAATTGTTGATTTAGAATATCGTTCATATGATGATATTGAGAAAACAGGAGTACTAAAAGCAGAGGTTTTAAGGTTTGTTGATGACCGATCTCGTAATTCAGTTTTAATGAGAGTTAAATATGATAATAATGAAGAGGGATATCTTCTAGCTCCAGAAGGTATTGCAGTTGGTGATACCCTTGAGGTAGGATCACAAGGTAAAATAACTAATGGAAGTGTTTTGCCACTTTATAGGGTTCCAGATGGTGCTTATGTTTTTAATATTGAAAGAAGACCAGGAGATGGCGGTAAATTTGTTAAAAGTCCGGGCTCTTTTGCTACAGTTGTTGCAAAAGAAAGAGGAAAAGTATTCATAAAACTTCCTAGTAAAAAAACACTTAGTGTCTCAGAGGAATGTCGCGTTCAGATAGGTGTACTTGCAGGAGGAGGAAGACTTGAAAAGCCTTTATTAAAAGCAGGAGCTTCTCACTATAAATGCAGACTCGGAAAACATAAACTTTGGCCTACAGTGCGTGGGGTTCACATGTCAGCATATAATCATCCTCATGGAGGTAAGCAGCACCATGTTGGTAAGCCAACAAGCGTTTCAAGACATGCTCCACCAGGTTCAAAAGTAGGACATATTGCTTCTAGAAAAACTGGAAGAAAGAGAACAAAGAAAGTAGCCGGAGCAGAACAAGTAGCAGGTGTATAAAATGACAGATGTAAAAAAAGATCAACATTTGGGTTTTGATGATGAAGCATTCAAGAAGCTAACTCTAGAACAATTTATAGAATTAACAACTTCAAGAAACAGAAGAACTTTACTTCGTTTGAAAAACAATCCACGATTAAAGAGTTTCATAGAAAGAGTAAGAAAACTAAAATCATCTGGGAAAAACAAGATGATCAAAACCCATATCAGGGATGCTATTATTCTGCCTGAATGGATAGGACTTACTTTTGGTGTTCATAATGGAAAAGAATTCAAAAGAGTAGACATTACAGTAAACAGTGTTGGAAAAAGACTTGGAGACTTTTCTCATACAACTGGAAGAGTTAGTCATTCTGGTCCAGGTGTCGGTGCTACCAGAGGAAGTAAATTTGTGCCACTTAAGTAGGTGTTCTTAAATGAAGTCGTATTCGTATAAATTTGATAAAGAATCATATGCAAGTGCTCGTCTTGAAGGGGTAGATGCTTCTCACAAGGATTTGATAGAGGTTTGTGGGAGAATTAGAAATAAGAATATAGAAGTTGCTATTGATCTTTTGGAAAAAGCATCTAACATGGAATTACCTATATTATATAAAAGATATAATAAGCGTCTTGGACATAGGAGAGAACTGGGTGGACAGAAGGGGAGATACCCACAAAAAGCAGTAAAAATAGTTTTAAAAATACTTAAAAATGCAATTGCAAGCGGAAGGCAAAAAGGTTTTGACAGTATGCTTATAAGTCATATAAGTGCAAATAGAAAATTTGAATACCCTCGTTTGTCTTCAAAGGGAAGAAGATCAAGACAAGGTTTTGGATTATCACGCATTGAAATAGTTCTTAAGAAATTAACTGAATTGTCAAAAGAAGTTAAAAAAGCAGAAAAACATGCTAACAAAGATGAGGCTAAAGAGGCAGAGATAAAAAAAGTTGAAACAAAGGACTCTCCAGAACCAAAAACCGAGCAACAGAGTCCTCCTCAAATAAACCCAGAAAAAGAAAAAACAGATGTAAAAAAGGAGGAGCCAATAAAACCAGCTGAAAAAAAGAAGACTGAGAAGCCAAGAGTAAAACTTAAGGATATTCAGAAAAGTGAAAAGGGCAGCGACTCTGATACAAAATCAAAGAAGAAGGCAACTAACAAATAGGTGATTGTATGATTAATTCTGATAAATTTATTGAAGAAGACTTGAATAAGTACATGCTCATGAAATATCTTGAACAAAGGTTGGATGAGATTGGTCTTGCAAATGTTGACATTCAAAGAACCCCTCTTGTAACCAGAATCACACTCGAGGTTTTAAATCCTGCAAAGATCATTGGAAGAAGGGGACGATTGATAAATGAACTTACTGATTCAATAAAAAGTGATTTTGGCATTGAAAATCCTCAAGTGAGTGTTGTTGAGATAAAAGTTCCTTTTTTGGAACCACGAATCGTTGCAAAGAAAGCAACAAAGTATATAGAACTAGGAAAAAAAGTAAGATCAGTGTTACATTTTATGATTAGTGAGATTATGAAAGCAGGCGCACTTGGTGCTGAAATTGTTGCAGCTGGTAAAATAGGTGCAAAAGGTGCACGAGCTAAGACATTTAGAATATCAAAAGGCCATATTCCTAAAGCTGGTGAACCAACAAGGCTTGTTCGTGAAGCTCATATAAATGCAAATACACGTTCTGGTGTTATTGGTATCTTAGTAAGATTAGTTCCTCCTGGAACAGTATTCCCTGTTCCGCCAGTTAAAAAAAGCAAGAAAAGGGAATTTGTACAAGCTGGAGAGGATCTGACAGAGACTGGAGAAAAAGTTGAAGAACAAGAGAAGAAAGAAACACAGAAAAAAGAAACTGAAAAAGAGGTAAAAAAAGAGACAGAAACAGAAGCAAAGAAAGAGAAACAACCTTCGAAAAAGAAAGAACCTGCTCCAAAGGAAGAAACTAAAAAAGACCAGGAAGAAAAGAGCGAGGTAAAAAAACCTGCCAAAAAAGGAAGAAAATCCACCAAGAACGATAAAGAGTAATATGGTGTTTTGCTATGATAAAAATGAACGATTTAAGAAAATTGTCAAAAAAAGATGCACAAAAAAAATTAAATGAAATTGAACGTTCACTTCTTGAACTTGAGGGTGAAGGCAAAACCGAGAAGCGAAAAGCACTTAAAAAGTCTCGTGCGAGAATCTTGACATATATTCATCAAGGACAAATTTGATAAAAATTTGTCCGCATTGGAATTCTTTGAATTCCAATACAATTAGAAAAAAACAATTAAACATACCTATGGGTTTAAAAATATAAATTGGTATGTTTATATAGAGGTGTAATCTACTCAATGATGTGTAATAAATGCGGAATGTTAAAGGATCTTTGTGTTTGTGAGGTTTTGGACAAACAGGGCGCAGTAAAACTGAAGGTCTATGTAACCAAAAAGAAATTTAAAAAATTTGTAACTGTCATAGAAGGCATTGACAAATCCCAAATTGATAAAACCGCAAGCGATTTAAAACATTATCTTGCTTGTGGTGGAACTGCAAAAGATGGTGTAATCATACTCCAGGGGAATCATAAGTTGAAAATTCCTGCTCTTCTTGAGAAACTTGGTTATCCAAAAGAAAATATTGAAGTAAGCTGATCACTTTTAACCCTTTATTGGCGGTTAATTTATGAGAAATAAGAATAACCTTCTTTTTCATACGTTTATTGGTTTAGAAGTTGAAATAATAAATTCTTCTGATTTTGCTTTAATTGGCTTAAAAGGAAAAATAGTTGATGAAACTAAAAACCTCTTTGTTATCGAAAATTCTAATAAAGAAAAGAAAATTCCAAAAATACCCTCTACATTCAGATTCTTACTTGACGATGGTTCTTTTGTAGACATTGAAGGAAAAAAAATAGCATTTAGACCAAGCGAAAGGCCTAAAAAAATAAAACTATAAAATCTCTTCCATCTTTTTTCTGATTTTTTCTATAATTTCTTTCCTATATGGGTTCAACTCAACTATTTGTCTTACCATCTTCTCTTCTTCTTTGATTTTCTCCAAAACCTTTTTTTGCATTAGATATACCGGTGGTTCTATTATTTTCTTGCCTTTTATGACATCTCCAAATGCAAGATTCAAAACATATGGGAGAACCTGCGAGTATGCCATCATTTTATCATGATCTTTATATTTCATATAAGTTATTTTTGCACCTTTGAACAATTCTTCTATTAACTTTTGTTCTTTTCCTACGTCTGAAATTATAACCACTGTTTGTCCTTCAATTCCTTTAGCAGATTCTCCAAACATTGGATGTACACTCCCAATCTTACAATTTAATTTTTCTAGTCTTTTAATAAAATGTGATTTTATTGATGCAATGTCAAAAACTATCTGATCCTTGCGAACATATTTTGAAATTGCATCTATTACCTGTTCCATGTTTCCTAGGGTTACTGCTAGCATAATATAATCGACTTTACTTATGTTGTCAAGGGGATCATTTTTTCCATACAATGAAACAGTAAGACCATGTTCTTCAAAGTATTTGGAAAACCATTTTCCCATCCTTCCATTCCCTATTATTGCGATTTGACCTGAGGTATGCATAATACCTCTTTTCAAATAAACTTTATATAATTAGGTATATACCTAACATTTTCTAACCTTTTTAAATGACTTTTTGCCATCTTATTAACTGGTGATATTCTATGAAAAGTGAAAATATTGTATTTGCCTTTCTTGCTTTACTTTTGGTAGCAGGTGTTTTTTATGTTGGATCAAATTTAGGAAATGTTCCAAACATTTATACAAATTCCCAGCCTCCTGACCACACAATCTCAACTACTGGACAGGCTAGCATGAAGGTTTCTCCTGACACTCTTACGATTTATCTTGGGGCAGAAACACAAGAAATTAACGCAAGTCTTTCCCAAAGCAAAAACGCAGAAATTATGGATAGGGTAAAATCTTCTTTAATGTCCAAGGGGGTCCAAGAAGACAAGATAAAAACCTACTCATATAATGTTCAGAAAGTTGAGAAAAGCTATTGGGTATGCGACGAATCCGAAGAAGATGGTGGGTGTAATAAAGGCCATTATGAGTATGAATTTATTGGGTATAAGACTGTTCATGTCTTTTCTGTCGAAACCTCTGAATTAGAAAAAGGTGGACAATTTATCGATGCTGCAGTTGCTTCTGGAGCAAACAAAATAAATTCAGTTCAATTCTCTTTAAGTGATGATGGTAGAAAGAGCTATGAGACTCAGCTTTTAAGAGAAGCGGCACAGGATGCAAAGCAAAAAGCGCAGACAATTGCCAGTGGTTTAAATGTTAATATAGGCGATCCAACACAAGTGTCTCAGAATATTTACATGCCTAGGCAATACTTTGATTACTCCTATTCTGAATTTAAAACACTTGAAGAAAACAGTGCTTCTGCACCAACTACCCCTATCTCATCTGGAGAAATGGAAATAAGCCTAGACCTATCAGCAAGTTTTGAAATCAAGTGAGATAAGCTCTTTCTTTTTTATTTTTTTTGCGTGACAAAGAATTAAAACAATATACAACAAAATATCCTCATGGAAATAATACAAGTTAGTTCGACTCTTAATTTACAAAAATGCTTGGACATAAGAAGAAGAGTTTTTATTGAAGAACAAAAAGTTCCGGAAGAACATGAGCTTGCTGACAGTAAAAATTCAGTGAGCTTCCTTGCAATCTTCGAAAACAAGCCAGTTGGCACAATTCGGGTTCGTTTCATAAATCCAAACAAAACAAAAATTGAGCGTTTAGCAGTTCTCAAAGAATGCAGGAATAAAGGCGTTGGAAGAAAACTTCTTGAAAAAGCAATCTCTTTTTGCAAAGAGAAGAATGCGAAAGGAGTTATGATGAATGCACAATATTACCTTAAGGAGTATTATGAAAGTTTTGGATTTAAAGCAGTTGGCGAACCGTTTGTTGAGGCTGGAATAAAACATATTGAAATGAGACTTTTGTGAACAGAGAGTTTTTATTTGTTTAGCAAAATATAAATGCATGAAATCAAATATTTTGCACATCTTATGTTTGTTTTTAATTCTGTTGCTTCTTTTTGGTTGCATAAAACCAAAAGGATCCCAACAGGAAACTGGGGAAGTAGTAACTGACGAGACTGGTACTATGGAGCAAGACGAGAACCCAGAAGATACACAAATGAAGGATGAAACTGAGATTGAAGCTCCTCCATCATTACCATCTAAACCCCAAACTATTTTTGATGA
>DATDTS010000047.1:0-8853 GCA_035290745.1 Candidatus Bilamarchaeaceae archaeon
TTTATGAATTTATAAAAAAGAATAAGATAACCTGTTATTTAGTCAACACCGGATATTTTGGTCAAACAAAAAAAAGTAATGGAGAAAAGATAACTATAGAAGATACAATAACATTTATTACAGAAGCAATTAGAGGAAATGTTAGATGGAAAAAAGATGGATTTTGGGGGTATTACATACCAAGAAAAATCAAAGGAATCGAACTTTCACGTTTCGACTGGCAAAGATATTATTCAAAAAATGAGTATTTAGAACTTAACCAAAAGCTAAAAGAAGAGAGATTGAATTGGTTGAAACAATTCAAAAAACTGAAGAAAAAGATTATTCCCTGGATTTGAATTTTTTAATGAGCTCTTGCAACTTCGCAAAAAGTCCTTTCTTCTTATTGGAATTAAAATGAAATATAAGCATCAGGACTAGTTTTCTAGCTTTTATTAGCTCAACCAGTTTTTTGTGAAGACCGCTTTTTGGTGTATCTTGCTTTTTTGTCTTAAGTCTTTGTTTTAGCTTATCAATTTCTTTTTGAATTTGCTTGAGTAGTATGTCTAGTTCTTTTTTGACTGTTTGTAGGTTAGATGAAACGAGAAGTTTTGAAACGTAGGTATGTACATCTAATGGATTCTTTTGAGCTGCTTCTTTCTGATCTTTTTTTGTTTCAGTTTTTGCTCCAGTTTCTGCTTTCCTTTTTAGCTCTTCTCTCTTTCTTTTTAATTTGTTTATCCTCTCCTGAACCTCATGTTTTTCCTCTCTTGATTTTGACTTGCTTTTTTTCTTTTCTAGATTTTTGATTTCCTTGTTTAGCTGGCTTATTTGTTTATCTGCTTCTCTTGCTGAGGGTTTTGCTTTTCTTAAGAATTTTGCTAAGGCTGCTGGTAAAATAGTTGGAATTTCTTCTTTTTTTGGCTCGTTCTGATTTTGTTTCTTTTTTGCTTTGGTCTTAGCCATAAGTGGAAATGAAAATGGATGGGTCGAAGGTGGATCTCCTTTTTCGTTGTCTGTGTTACTTTTTTCTTCAAGTTTAATATCTTGCTGGAATCTAAGCGAATCATTAGAAGAAGAGGTTATGTCTTCTGAAACATCTTGAAGTCCAATCATGTGGCCATAGAGTTTTCTTAACCACGCACTTGAAATAATATCGTCATAGGTGTAAGTGCCAACAACGTATTGTTTCTTTTCTGATGACGACTGACTTGCGTGTTGGGTTTGGTCGGTAGGTTTATACGTGGTAGAGGATTGGGTGGTGTTTGTGTGCTGGGCTGAATAAATGTCTGTTGTAGATGAGGGGTTAGCAAAATACTGTTGATCCTGGCTCTTCTCTTTTTTGAAATTAGCTGGTTCAGGCAAATGTTGTTCGGGCTGTTTTTTTTCATCATTGGAAACGTACTGGTTACCTATTGTAGTTTTGGGTGGCTGATTAGAAGGTGGAGAATCATTTTGATCATGGTCATTCTTATGGCCTTGTTTATCTCCCAAACTAGAAGAAACGTCCTGTTGTAAAATGGATTGGGAGGTAGTCAGTGTGCAACTGGCCTTATCATGTAATAACTGATCTTTTTGAGACTTATATAATTCAATGTTTGTTGTTATTGAAGTAGGGGAAAGTAGTGAAGACAACGGAACGAATGAAGAACTTCGTTTATCCTGGTTTGGTTCTTTTGCAGTAGATGTAGAAGAAAAAACAAGGCTTATCTGTTGAGCAGGAGTCTGTATCTGAGAAGAGGTTGAAGTACTAGAAAAATCATTAAGTGCTGAAACGTCAAAACCGCCAGCGCTGAGTTTTGCATCTCTAAAATCATCTAATGAAAGGCCATCAAGTTTTGCACCCTCAATTTTAGTTGGATCAATACCAAATTTGTTTAAACATCCGGTACATCCACCACAGCCACCGTTACAACCTCCTTCTTTCATAAAGAATTCTCTGACTGCTGCATCAACTGGCTTAACAGATTGTGGTTGGGCCCTTTGTTGAGACGACATTGGTTCTCTTTGAGCTTGTTGTTTTTGCATGTGGGGGTCGACCATGTCAGTTACCTCTAATTGTTAATGTAAGCATTGAGATATACGCAGGACTCGCTTCCTTTAATAAGATTCTGTCAACAACATATCCAATTTCTGGAAAGGTATTTTTCTTTTGTGACAACGAGAGCAGAATCCTGCCGGAAAACTTAAATGCTGACAAAAGTTCCTGATCAACCTTTGTTTTTACTCTTAATAATCTGTTAAAGTCTCTTATGCTTTGGATAAATGATTTTACTTCTTGATGCAATGACTGAGGGTAGTTTTTCAATGAGGTCAGGTAATCATCCATCTTGCTCACCAAAAAGTCTAGCTCTGTTTTGCTCTGCCTTAGTAATTGCAGTTGTTAGATATGTTTTGCCAGATCGCCCAGCCATAAATTTTGCTAACTGATAAAATGTTTCGCATCCTTCAACCATAAGAACATTGGAAATTGTATCAAGGAGGTTTTGGTTTTCTGTTCTAATTGCAACAACAAGAACATCATCAAGCGATTGGAGTGCTGCCATAAATGATGCTCGCATTTCTTGGTCGCTTTGTATGTTGTTAGCTGGTTTGTTACCATGGTCTCTTACAAATAATTTAATTGAAGATGAAAATAGGTCAAGTTTAGCTTTTAAGTCAGAGTCAAGCAGTCTAAGTGAAGCTGTAACTGGACAAGAACCTGCACCACACGAAGTACAATTTGATGATTCAGCTGCTAAAACCCTTAGTCCTCTTTCGCCTGTATTGGCAAATGATGATGGAGACCCAGTACCTGCTTTTGCAACTACCCTTCGAAACATAAATGACTTTAAGCTAAATTTGTAATTAAATAATACGAGTAACCAACCAGCTAGGGAGCTGTTTTTAAAGAAACCTGAAACCAAGTAGTAAGCGAGTTGTTTTTAAATAACCAGCAACAAAACCAAAATAATGTTGCCAGAGTTCATTGTTTTGTTCAGGGAAACAATCGAAGTTGCTTTCGTTGTTGGAATCATGCTTGCATACCTGCATAAAACCAAGAATGAAGAACATGAGAAACATGTGTATTTGGGGGTTTCAACCGCACTTGTAGTTAGTATTATTCTTGCATTCTTGTTTCAATTTGTCCAAGGCGGCTTTGAAGCAAACGAAGAATTGTTTGAAGGAGTTTTTATGATAGTTGCAGCAATTCTTGTAACCTGGTTAGTCCTTTGGATGGCTGCACAGAAAAAATTTGTGGAAAATCTAAAACAAAGTATGAAAGTTGCTCTCGATAAAAAAGAAACGTTTAGCCTTTTCCTTATTGCTTTTGTTTCAACACTACGAGAAGGGGTTGAAACGGTTCTTTTTACGGCAGGCATTTTCCTTTCTACAGGTACACTATCAATAGTAGGAGCTTTGCTTGGTGCAGTCGCAGCGGTTGTTGTTGGAATTCTAGTCTTTGAATATGCAATGAAATTTAACGCAAAATTATTTTTCAACGTAACTACTTTCTTGTTGATTTTATTGGCTGCTGGACTTGTATCCCATGGGGTTCATGAATTACAAGAAGCAAAAGTTTTACCAATATACATAGAACATATTTATGACATTAACCCACCAGTTAATCCAGATGGCACGTATCCCTTACTTCATGAAAAGGGGGTAATTGGAGGTGTGCTTAGAGGGTTGTTTGGTTATGATGGAAATCCAAGTTTACTAACTGCTTTAAGCTGGTCAGCGTATCTTGTAATTATTTTTTCATATCTTAGAATTAAGCAAAAAGATTAGATTATTTTTTTAATACTCTTATAATGTGATAACCGAATTCTGTTTTTACTGGGCCGACTAATGTGTTAATTTTTGCAGCTTCGCATGCATCTTCAAATTCTTTTACCATTTGCCCTTTCCCGAATTCGCCTAAATCTCCTGCCTGTTTTTTACTTGGGCATGAAGAAAAACTTCTTGCAGCTTCAGCAAAACTAACGTCCCCACTTTTAAGGTCCCCTAATAATCTTGTTGCTTCTTTTTCGTTTGATACCAGAATGTGTTGTGCTCTCATATGTGTATTATGCATAGAAGTGTATTTAAAGGGGCATTTATGAAAGTAGAGAATAATGTGTGCTCCAATTGCGTGTATTGTGACTTTTTATCAAATCACTTCAACAACAGTTGAACCAAAATTTCCCTTATTTCTGGTGAGCTTATAGCTTGAGGCAAATTCAGAACCAACAAGCCCTTCTTCATGAGTTATTACAAATGTTTGGACAACTATTTCTGGAACCTTGTACTGCAATGCATGAGACAACGTATTGACTGCTTCTTTATCCAAGTTGTGGGTTGGTTCATCAAGCACAAGCCATGAAAGGTTGGGGGTTAGAACCATAGCAAGTGCAATTCTCAGAGAAAGCGCAGCACATGCACGCTCACCGCCAGACGCAACGCTTTCAAGAGGTTTCCAAGCGCCATTAAAAACCTCAAAGGAATAGTCTTTTTCATTTGCTTGAAGTCGAATCAAAGAATAGTCCTTGTAAGGATAAACTAAGTTCCAAACTTCATTCATAGCTGAGTTTATTGCTTCTACTAATGTGCTTCTTAGAGAAGTCTGTGTTTCGAGTAAAAGATTTTTGTAGAGTGTTAATGATTCCTCAATTTCAGCTAATTTTGAGATTTCTTTTTTAGTGTTTTCCAGCTTTAAAGTGTCTTTTTTTAATAGTTCCAAAAATTCTGTTAAGGAAACCAGTTGCAACTTAATTGATGAAACAGAAGAGGATAGTTTTTCTATTGACACTCTAACTGTTTCTAATGAATTCCTTGTACTCTCAAAATCTTGCTCGTTAAACTTAATTGAGCTTAGTTTTTGTTCGGCCTCAACACATCTTTTCTTCCCTTTTTCATATAAGTCTTTTTTGTGGAAGAACTGCGCTGCCTCATTTAACTTCATTTCTAGAGGCAATGATTCTTTTTGAAGAATCAAAAGCCCGTTTTCAGTTCTTTTCTTTTCATCAACAAGCTTTCCCAAAGAAGACTCCAGTTGCTGTTTTTCTGATAAATGTTTTTCAAGGTCTTTTGCTTTTTCTTGAAGATATGTGATTTTCTGCTCTGATGCTTCTGCTTCTTTTATTTTTTTAGCGATTTCAGTAAGTTCAATCTGTTTTGTTGAGATTTGTTTCTCAATTTCCGTAATAGACAAGGAAAGAGAAGAGATTAACTGGTTTTTATGGCTTTTAAGATGAGAAATTTTTTCATCATCTAGTTGTGATTCGCAAATATAGCACTTAGAAATACCTGGTTCAAGCTTGTCCAAAGAGTCTTTTGTTTCTTCTGTTTGTTTTGTTAATGAATGTTTTTGAGAACGTAGACCCATTAATTCTTGCTCATATGTTTTTTGAGAAGCAAGAAGTTCTTCATATTGGTTTTTTGAAATAACAGAAAGAGAGGAAATTTGTTCAGAGGCTTCTCTTGCGCTTTTAATTTTTGTTTCAATCACACCAAAATCTTTAGTGGTTTTGAGTTCCGTAGATGACAAAACTTTTAGTTGCTGCTCAAGTTCTTGTTGCCTTTTCATCCTTTCATTCTTTAGTCTTTTAAGCTCTTCAAATTCTTCTTTAGAAAATACTTTTTGTTTTATTTCTTCTTCCAAAGAGGCAAGTATAGATAAGAGCCCTATTTTAATTTTAGACAACTGGTCGTATTCTTCTTTTGTTTTTTTCATTGTTAAAAATTCTTTGTTGAGTTTTGATTCTTCGTCTTTTGTTTTTATTAGTGTGGAGGTTGCTTGGTCAAGAGAAACATAAACATCTGCCAATTCTTTTTCCTTTTTTTCCTGATCTCGCAAAAGAGACATGTATTGGGTTTCATCCCATTCTGATTCTAAAGTTGATTTGCTTGATTTTATTTTGTTTGCTGCAGAAAGGCAATTTGCTCTGGCATTTTCAAAATTATCAAGGCCAAGCAATGAATCAACCTCTGCTTTTCTCCTGCGTGGATCAAGGGTTAAGAAATAGTCTATATTGTTTTGCTCTGAGTAGATTGCCCTTGTAAAAAGAGGGTAATCAATTTGAAAAAGTGATTCTATATAGGTTGTAACCGGTCTTGTCCCTTTTTCAATAAGTGAATTGTCTTTGTATAAATCAGCAGAAGTGGATGTTCCGTTGTTTTTCTTTTCAATCTTTCTCTCAACTTTGTAATTTGTTCCGTCCCAAGCAAATTCAAGTATAATCGCAGCTTCATTCTCATTAAGCCGAATAATGTCTTCTAGCTTTAATTTTCTTCTTTCAAGCAATGGAAAGGTTCCAAAAAGAGCGAAGCTGATTGCATCAAGGACTGATGATTTGCCACTTCCCATCATCCCAATGAATAGATTTGTTCCTGGCTTGAATTCAAATGTAGAGTCCTCGTGTGACCTCCAGTTGATTAGACGTAATGAAGTAAGCATAGAAAATCAGTATTACTATTGAGTAAAAAAGAAATAAAAAGGGTGTGAAACTACAAATTATTAAGTTTTTGGTCGATTTGTTATAACTGACAAGAGCATTGATGCTATGGATGAACTTTTTATCGTGTTTGTGTTTGGAAGCGGTATTGTTGCACAGTTTTTTGCCCTACTAAGGGGAAATCGGATTGGATACTTGGAGCTGATTGCTGTTATAATTATGTCTTTGGTGGTTGCTTTTATGCCAACTGAAGAGGGATACCCGCTTCCTAAACGAGTGTTTCTTTCCTTTTGCTTTTTTACAATTGCCTCTGCATTTTTCTTCAAAGAGCAGATTTTACCCAGAATAACCGAAGGGGTTGTTTTATCATTTACAATCGTCTTCATGTTTATTTTACTGGTTTATTTTCAACAAGCAATTGATTATCTGCCCGTTCTTATTTTGGTTATACTTGCGACAATCGGAACGTTAACTTTTGCATTCACTAGTTTAAAACCAGGGTATTATACACGGTTTTTTCTTTATGCCTGGTTTCTGATTATGGTAGTTTCTATTACGGTCTGGCAAGTAGTTTATTCGGACACGTTTAGATCCGTACTGTTCTCAGAGGTGAAGAGTATTGATATTGCGTCTGCTTTTTTTGGTGGCGCAGTGTTCTATTATTTAGTCGCGCATGCGCTATACCTCTTCGAACTGATTCCGATTCCGGGAGAAAACGAGGGAATTAGAGATAGGATAAGAAGATTAAAAGAGGATATTCGACTGTTTTCAGAGAAGTATCTTGATCATGAAATTAAACCCTCTCATGCGATGATTATGATTGTTGTACAGGCAGGACTCCTTGTAATAAATCATACTCTGGGCATTTTGCCAGATGTTCTGTTGGTTAATATTATATTGATTTTTGTTGCTCAAGTGATACCGTTTGGCGAGAAAGAAATGAAATGAACTCAAACCTGTGGCAACCCAATATAAATTCTTTCATACAACAAAAAAGCACGATGATGACAAAGGTGATCTAGGAGCGAAAGCTGTGACTGATGACGTGCGGTCTGAGTATCGGATAAACTAGATTAACAGTTATCCGATAGTTTGGAACTGGAGTATTTTAAATTTATGGTTCTCAATAGAGATTGATGGAAGAATACCTATTGATAATAACCGCTTTAATTGCCGAAATTATTGGCACCATGGCAGGTTTTGGATCCTCAACAATTTTCCTTCCTCTTGCTCTTTTTTTTCTGGATTTTAACACTGCATTGGCAGTTGTTGCAATACTGCATATCTTTGGCAATGTCGGCAGGGTCTTCTTTTTCAAAAAAGGACTTGATATCAAATTAGCAATTTCATTTGGAATTCCTGGAGTGCTGTTTGCTTTAGTAGGGGCGTCTATAATTCGGTCAATTCCATCAGACCTCCTAAAAGCCATTCTTGGTTTATTTCTTGTAGCATATGCCATTCAATCAATGAAGTTCAACGAGATAAAATTTAAGCCAGTTTTAACAACTGCAGTGATTGGAGGAGGATTGTCAGGTTTTATGGCCGGGCTGGTTGGAACAGGCGGTGCAATTAGGGGGGCTTTTCTCAGCTCATTTAATCTTGATAAATCAACCTACATTGCTACTGCTGCATCTGTTGCAATACTCGTTGACTTAACAAGATTGCCTGTTTATATCGCTAATGGTTTTCTTAGTGAAAAGTACTATTTTTACATTCCATTTCTGATCTTTGCAGCATTTACAGGTTCGTTTATAGGAAAAACAATAGTCTCAAGAATTCCACAGGAAACGTTTAGGAAGGTCGTGCTTGTAGCAATAGCACTTGTTGGAGTTAAATTTGTAATCGATTTCATTTTCTGATTTCGTTGTTCAAATATCCCTGCAGAAATCTGTGTGTTTATAGATTTTACGTTTGAAACGTAGTTGTGAGCTACATGAAAAAATATTTCTTAGTATTATTAATAGTTGGATTAATTTTTGGTGCTGTATTTGCTGGATGTGTTAGTTCTGCTGAACAAGAACAGATGAAGAATGGTACGACGAAAGATAATGAAAAAACAAATGAAACACCTGAATCAGGAGAAGAAAACACAACAATGAAAAAAGAGGAAGATTTCAAACCTGAAGCAGAAAACAAAACAGGAATGGAAAAAACAGAAGAGGCAGTAAACCTTGCAATTGCTGACGGTACATACACAGAAAGCGTAACCTATAATTATCATAGTGGATCGGAAACTGTTGAAATGACGGTTGTTGTCAAGAATGACATAATTGAAGGCATAAATATTGTTCCCGGGCCTAATGCACATAATGTAACTCAAAAGATCGTAGCTGGGTTTACAGACGCTTTGCCAGATTTGGTTCTTGGAAAAAAAATAGATGAACTTGACCTGCCAAAAAATGTTGGCGGAAGCTCACTTACAACTGCTGCTTTCAAAGGGTATGTGGAAAGATTAGTT
>DATDTS010000048.1:0-10982 GCA_035290745.1 Candidatus Bilamarchaeaceae archaeon
AGTAACGCATACAAACAGAAAAGAGGCATTAAGCTATATCGAAATAATAAAAGAACTTGGAAAGAAAAAACATGAGGAAACACAAAATCTGTATAAGTTTGAAGATTCTGAACTAGCCTTTGTTATGGAAACTTCAGTAGATAAAATGAAAAAAAGATAAACTATAGCCAATCAACAAAGTAATGCAACTTTTTTGGTAGACCTCTCTGAGGTTGGTTGGCTAGTTGTGAACCGCGAAACTAATGCGGTTCACTATATTTCCAGTTTTGTTTATCATTCTGGATAGCAATATCCATCCCCTCCGTAATAGGAACCATACTGACAACAATAATCTTCTGTTGCTGCATAATACCCATCAGGACAATTTGCATCGCCACCACTTTCCGGATAACAATATCCATCTATTCCAAGATATTGACCATCGGGACAGATTAAACACTGGCTATTGTAACATTGTGCATCGCCCAAACAATAGGTATTAGTTCCGCATTCCTCATGGCACAAATCATCTGTGCCCAAAACATAACCATTTGGACAACTGTCTCCAAAGCTACCCCCGCCACCATCTATTGGATAACAATATCCGTCATTTGCTACGTAGTATCCTTGCGGACATTCATAAGTAGTACTTTTAGTGCCTTTATTTAGTTCGTTCCAAGTTTCTTCCTCATCCACATAGCGGTTGAAGTTGTTTATATCAATTGCAAAATTTAACCCTTCTAATTTAGTACCTGATGTGTCTTCTCTATAAACAAACGTATTTATTCCAATTAAGCAGCCACTTTGCAAGTCAAACAACCCACCGCCACTGTTGCCTGGATTTATTGCAGCATCTGTTTGTATTGTAGAATATTCATAATTTTCTTCGGTAAAATAGGGCCTAGTTGCAGAAACTATGCCTTTTGTAACAGATGATTCCAAACTATTTGGGTTTCCAACTGCTATTACGTCATCCAGTTCGGTTGGTTTAACATCCTCACATTCCTTAGTAGTATACCTATTTTTTACAGCACTCTTACTTATTTTTTCATCCGTATCTGGAACTATCAAGATAGCTAAATCAATTCCATGTGGAGAAATAAGGACTTTATCAGGGGCATAATAACTACCATCAAGTGTTTTTACCTGCAGATTAAATTGTGAATAACCAGGAGTATATGAATCTTCCACAACGTGCTTATTTGTCAATATAAATACATTACTATTCTCATTGAAAAGTATTACACCTGATCCCAGACTCTGATCTCCGGATATAACAACTACCCCTTTTTTTACTGCCTCGGCGATTGCTCCTTTAGTTAATGCAGATACGTTTTGTTTTCCATTACTTAAGCCATTGCCATTGCTATCAGATGTGTTCTCAGATTTACTGGTACATAAGTGTTTTTCTAGATTACATTTCTCATCTGGAGCACAATCCTTAGCTTCAATGCAATACCCTTCAAGTGCAACGCATTTCTTTTGGCTCTCAACACATTTTTGCCACCACTCGCAATTCTGTTTTGCACAAAAATTCGTACTCTGGCTTTGGTTAGTTGATGGAGGCGTTTGAGGCGTGATGCATCCAAATAACAAAAGAACTGATAAGAGAACAAGAAAACCTATCAATACCAATCTGTTTAACTGGCCCATATTCTCACAATATAAATCCCAATTAAGTTTTTAAATTACCTTATTTTGGAATTTTGAAAGTATAGTTTTGAAATTGCTATTTTTTAAGTAATTTTTGAACTTCTGCTGGATCAACCCTTAAGCGGTATTCCCTCATTATCTCACCAATAGATTTTCCTTTTATAAGTTCCTTCAGTTCGGCTCCAGTAATTCTTCCAAGGTTGTTTTTCTTTAATGTTTGTTCCAAGGTTTGGCCTTGTGACATATATTTTAGAATATCAGGTATGGCCGCCTTAACAAAAATGCCTTTTTTATAACCTTCAAAAACATCCAATAAAACATTTTCAAGCAGGGAACCGGTTGACCGTTCCCTTTTGATGGAATTTTTAGTTCCATCAACATCAGAAAACTCAACCCCTTCTCTCCTTAATGAAACTAAAGTATTTTCAAGAGTTGTTGCCACAAGCATAGGATCAAAATTCTTTGCAAGTTTCTCAAACAACTGAAGATTTCTCGACTTAATCATAATCTCTGCCATTTCATTATTAAGCATGTTGTTAAGTTTCTCTCTTTTTTCCTCTAAAGATTCACCTTTTTGAATCTGTGAAAGCAGATTGTTATCAACAACTATTGGAGGAATGTCTGTTTCAGGGTACATTCTGGCGCTTCCCGGAAGAGGCCTCATATATGTAGTTGTGCCATCTGGATTTGCTCTTCTTGTTTCTTTTGGTACTGGGCCAAGATTTAGCCTTTTTACAACGTTTGCCAAAGCGTTTTCAGCAGATTTTTTGCTAGCAGCTACTAACACAAATGAATCTCCAAGAATTTTGACTAGTTCTTGAATTTCAGTTTCAGAAAAATTATATTTAGAAAGATCTTCATCACTATGTATGATTCCTTTTACACCAGCTGCTTTTGCATACTCAGAAAGTTCTGTACCAAACCTTTTTCCAGGTTGGACCTCAGTCCCAATAATCCCTTTCAAACCAGGCAGTGAAAGGGCAAAAATAACTGAACTATTTGATAAAACTGACGAGAGGAGTTTGGATTTAGTGTTAGAGAAAATAGAGGTAACATCAATGATATGACTATTAGCCTTAAACCTTCTTTTCTCCAATTCAGAATATATATTTAGAAGTTTCCTTTGTCTTTCTATTTCATTATTAACCAAATCTTTGAGGATCTTAAGATCCTGTGCACCTTTGATTTCAACCCTTGCACCATCAGGGGTTGAAACGTTTAGGTCCTGCCTTATTGTCCCAATTCCTCTTGCGACCTTTCCAGTTGCTCTCAGGATTAACCCTATTTTTTCTGCAATCTCTACTAAATGATCTGCATCTTGTATATCAGGAGCAGTGTTTAACTCAAGTAAAGGATAACCCAAACGATCAAGCCTAAAAACAGTTCTCTCTCCATGTTTTTCTACAATTCCAGAACTTTCTTCTTCTATTGAAACAAAAGGAATCCTTATTGGTCCCTTTGATGTTTGAATTTCTCCATCCATGGCAATAGCAGCAGTTCTCTGAAAACCGGATGTGTTTGATCCATCAATAACTATCTTTCTCATTGTATGAATTTCGTCAATAATTTTAGCTTTGATATGCTTGGATATCTCAAGTGCTATTAAAAGTGCATTTTTATTCATTGAATGTGGAGGTTCTTCATCAACATCAACTAAACAATCACAACTATGGAAATATTGATATTCATACCATTTGTTCTTTAAGAATTCTTGTCGAGATGCTTCATCAATCTCACCAAGTTCGCTTAGAACAGGATGTAATTCACGAATAATATTGTTATCAGGTTCGCCACTTCCAACTGAAGAAGGACAATCACAGAAGAGCTTGTCAGTATCAATTCTTTGATGAATCTCGAGCCCAATTTTGACCATCTAATCAACTTAGTCTTTAATCTTATATATTTTTACATCAGAATTTTTATAAACCAATTCAAAACCAGGTAGATCTTCAAGAATATATGCCCTATATAGGTTGGAACTGTAAAATTCTTTAGTTCTGTCCTCATAACCTGATTTTACTGTACCATTTTCAAGCCAGATCTCTTCATTTGTATATCTTAGAATTGATGAATACATCTGCTCATCTCTGCTATGGGTAGGAATAATAACAATATTGCTTTCATAGTCTAACGCATTTGAGACTAATAATGGCCTTCCTATAGTTGCTTTATTAAGTTTCAAATTACCATTCTCATCTTTTTCATTGAGTTTATAGGTTACTGATACTGTGCGGTTATCTGAAAGAGTTAAATCACCAACACAATATATGGGTTGGACTCCATTTATAAATAATCGATTGTTATTAACAGAATAGCTGAACGTATAAGCTAAAATACCGTATTTTTGATCAGTTTCAGAAATCACACAAATATCGCCATCAACTGGCTGTTGAGGTAAATAAATAGTTTCCCATGTGTGCTCTGATTCACATATTGAGTTACCTGGTTCAATTTGAACACTGGTCTCATTATTCCTTGCGCAAGATAAATAATTCAAGGCGCCATATTTATTTCCAAAAAAGTCTGGCCCACCAATAAGTTCGGAATCAAATAAAGCATACTCAGAATCATAAGAGTTCATCAGCTTTTTCAGGTCTTCTGGCGTTCCATCAATATAAGCATTAGCAACTTCGCCGATCATAAGGGTAGATGCATGTTCATTTCTAACAACAGCATTTCTATGTCCAAAATAATTAATCCAATGACCATAATCCCACCATGAAATAATCCTTGCACCTTCTGGAGTATTTTTACTTATCCAATCCATTGAGTCAACCCAGTATGGAGCAAGTGTATTACACTTATGTTGGAATAATGCCTTATCACTATCAGGTATCTCTGGAGACCTGAGATCAAACCTAAGTTGATATAACTTAAGTGGATCAGAAGAAAGTGACAACATACAAAGCATTGCACTGTATTGATAATTTATATTAAGGGAAGCTAGTTCTGTTGGGTTTTGTGCAGCAGCACAGATTAAATCATCACGTGTTCCCAAAGATTGGAGATCACTGCATAATTCGTGAAATTCTTGCTGAGTAGCCAAAGGATTATCCTGGAAACGTTGGGTAAATGTGCTTCCGAGAATCGGACCTGCTGAAGAAGAAGAAAACTGACCAATAAAAATAAGCAAGCCTATGACAAGGAAAATATAATAAAGAATTTTTTGATTGTTTTCACTCTTAAAGTAATTTGATAAAAAATTGAAAAGCTCACCTAGAACAAAACCAAAACCAATGATAACTAAAAAACCAGCATAGATTGAATACTTTGTTTTTAAAAGACCAATTATGGTAGGAAGAACTATAACAATTACAAAAAAGATAGAAAAATTTTCTTCCCCTTTCATTAGTTGTCTAAATGAGAGCATAAAAGAAACAACTGAAAAGAACAGAATCAACATAATAAAACTTGGAACTTTCTCAACATAATTCAATGAACTTCCAAATGCAGTGTTAATTAGTTCAGTAGCAATAGCAAAAGTAACATTAATAACCCAAGTAAAAAGCAAATAAAGAACATCCGCAAAAGTTTTAACTATAGACCAAAGCCAATGCTTTGAGTCTCTTAAAAAAATAAAAGCAACTTGATCAGGGTTGTAAGCAATAAATCCTAATTCACCAGCAAAACTAGAACCAGCATCACCCTGCTCTGCAATTGTCCTTTCAAGAGGATTATCAACTTGACCTGCACCTATCCCAGAAAAGGCAACAGATTTTACTACATCGCCTACTGGAGTAAAAACAAATAAAAGCAACCCAAGAACAATAAAACCAGAAAAATAATAAAAAATCATCTCAATATCTTTAACTTTCTCTTTGATCAACAATAATAGATATGCAAAGGCTAAAGGCAATAAAAGAAGTATGTTTGTTGTGAGGTCTAATTGGGCCAATCTAACAAACTTATAAAGTATTGTAACTATAAATATTGGACCTGCCACTACAAATATAAGATTATTCCTAATAAAGGCAAGCAGTTCGTTCTTGTCCCTTTTAAAAACTAAGAAAATTGAATGCAAACCCATGAATATGAGTAGAGAGCTAAATACAACTATTTGTGAAGCACTACCAAGAGCAACTAAACTATATGAGAATGCAGCAAGTAGTAAGAATTTCAGGTCCTTTGTTTTCATTGCAAAAAGATATGAAAACAAGAAAAATGATATTGAAAAAAATGCAAATGGTTGTGACTCCATTTCACCAGCTGAAAATTTATAAATAAAAATAGGTATGAATGAAAGAGTTGCTGCAGCTATTAAACCCCATTCTCTTTTGTAAAAAGTCGAGATTAACAAGTATACAAAGAACACCGCAAATGCCGCTGCAATTGGAGGATACTGGCCAGCAACCAGAGACAAGATATATGGATCATAAGCCCCTCCACTTGTATAAAATGAATACCAGATAGATTCAAAATTACCAAGAAGTGGAAATTCTCTGTGGGATACAGTTACTAACGGATACCAGGCGGTCTTATCATCAAAAGGGTTTTCACCAACTGTCAGAAGTTGCGTAGCAGCAAAAGTGTAATAATAAGGGTCAAGTTCCTGAAAAATTGGACTGTAGGAGGTCATTCTTACAAAATAGGTAAGGAAAAGAAGTGCAACTAATAAAATAGAGATTATTGAATCCCTTGACAAATCAAATTTGAAAGAAGATAAGTCTAATTGTACATTTTCTTTTTTAAATATATAAATTGAAAATAAATAAAAAATACCAACTGATGCAAGCGCAACATTATAAGAAAAATGAATACCTGCAAGACTTAAAAGAAAATAAATAACGGATGGACCAGCAAAACCAATACCGAATCCAATAAGAATTTTTTCAATAAGACGAAGTTGAGTTTTGTTAAAAAGAGCTAAAGAGAGTATTGAACCAGGAATAAAAGAGGTTACGAATACCCAAAATAGTAATAAAAATGGATCAAAGGAAATAAACATAACTTCCACCAAACTTTTAGAAATATTCTGCTAGTTCTTCTGCTTCCTCTTCAACTTGTGCTGTTTCACCTAGTATATATGGTGATTTAACACCAGTAACAATTGCAGTTATCTTTAGTTGCTGAAAAAGCGAACTATTTACTCTTGCACCCATTTTCACATTAGCAGAATCATCAAAACTCTTGCTTAATCCTTCTCCCATTTTGATTGCATCTCCAAGAGTTAGATCAGGTCCACCTTCAATGTGAATTAACGCACCCTTGGCGCCTTCATAATTTACATCCAACAATGGATGAGAGATAGTATCATCAACAACATCTTCAACTCTATTTACACCAGATCCTTGTCCAAGTGAGATCATTGATAATCCACCGCTCTGCATTACAGATTTTACATCAGCATAATCAATATTCATCAAACTTGGAAATTTGATAGTATCGCTAATCCCAGCAACTGCTCTACCGGTAATTGAATCTGCAAGTGCAAACGCTTTATCAATCGCTAGATTTGGAGCATATGAAACAAGCCTATTATTATCAATAACAACTACAGTATCACATATCTTTACTAATTCTTGAATTGATTTTTGTGCTTTTTTTAGTCTTACTCTCTCTAATGCAAATGGATAGGTAACCATTGCGATGACCATTGCTCCTTGTTCTTTTGCGATTTCTGCAATTACAGGAGCTGCTCCACCACCTGTTCCACCACCCATACCTGCGGTTAAAAAAACTAATTCATTCTCACCAATTGCATCAGTTAAAAGTTTTCTATCAGCCTCAGCGCATTTTCTAGCAATGTCTGGATCTCCACCAGCACCAAGACCTCTTGTGATTGATTTTCCTATTAATATCTTTGCACCTGATTTAATCATATTAAGATGTTTTCCATCTGTATTAATGGAAAGAGTACGCGCACTTTTAATTCCTGTATTCCATAAACGGCTTACGCAATTACAACCAGCGCCTCCAACACCAACAACCGATATTCTAATATCATCTTCTTCTGATTTAGCAGGAGTTGAGAAATCAGTAAGCTTCTTATCCAAAACCTTTTGAGAAGGAGAACCCTCACGAACAGATGAAATTATATCTTCAAACATATGGGATCACAGGGATATTACTAAGAGAAAGAATATAAATGTATAGTCATAGATTGAATAAAAATTTTAATTATTAGTGGGAATTTGTTGTGAGATCAATTAACAAAATAAATAACAGGATATATAATGAATATATAGTGAAATAAAAAAGGAAAAGAAAAAATAAAAAAGAAGAGATTATCTAATTTATCCAAGAACTTCCAAATCTGAAGCATACAATGGCATTGAAGAAGACTCTTCTTCCTCAGCGAATTGTGATCCGCCGCCAAGAACACTTGCTCCTTTAACACCAGTTACAATAGCAACAATTTCAAGTTTGCCTTCGTAATTCTGGATAATTCTTGCTCCCCATTTAACATTAGCTTCAGCATCCATCTTCTCAGTTATTTGTTCACCTGATTTGATAGCATCACCAAGTGTTAAATCAGAACCACCGCTAATGTGAATCAAAGCACCTTTTGCACCTTCGAAATCAACATCAAGCAATCTATTCTTGACTACTCCTTCGGAAGCAGCTCTTACTTTATCAGTTCCTTTACCTTCACCTACAGCAATGAAACCAACTCCGCCGCCCTCCATAATTGCACGGACATCTGCAAAGTCAATGTTAATTAAGGATGGTTGTGTGATTGTCCAAACTAATCCTGAAATTGCTCTTGCAAGAATTTCATCTGCAACTGCAAATGCTTCGGCCATTGGTAAATTTGGAACCAATTGAACTAACCTATTGTTATCCAAAATAATAACTGAATCACAATATTTTTTCAATTTATTAATTGACTCGTCTGCTCTTTTTCTTCTTGCTCTTTCTAATGCAAATGGATAGGTAACCATTGCAACTACAATTGCACCTTGTTCCTTTGCTACCTGAGCTACAATTGGTGCTGCTCCACCACCTGTTCCACCACCCATACCTGCACATATAAATACAAGATGAGCACCTTCAAGTTCTCTTTCAATTAATGGTCTATCAATTTCTGCTGATTTTGCACCTTGTTCAGGATAACCGCCAGCACCAAGACCTTTTGTAACAGATTTTCCAATTAACACTTTTTTTGCCCTTTCATGAACAATGTTCAAGTGTTGCTTATCAGTATTAATTGCAACTAAATCCGTACCTTTTACACCAGATTTAATTAATCTATTGATAGTGTTGTTTCCTGCACCACCTACACCGCAGGTTACTATCTTAATAGACTCAGAACTTAAATCATGTTCCTCTTCCACTTTTTCAACTGTTTCGCCCATAACGGATCTTATCAAGTCTTCCATATTTATACACCTTTAACTTTGTTTTTTACCATTCTTTCATTTGAAATTTGAATCAATTCGAATTCAAATTATTTTAGGGAGGGAATGGTTGTACACTACCTCGATATTTTGATATTTATATACATTTGTATTTTCGAGGTTAGATAGATGATCTTAAAATTTTTGAAATAAACACAAATAGAAAATTATCAAGATAAATTTATAAATACATTTAGTAAATACATTTATCATAAAAATAAGAAAACAGTGTTAGTATATGTGATAAAAATGGTAAAAGTAATCACAATAATGGATGATGTTTATGCAGAATTGTATAGATTAAAAAAAGCAAGAGGAATGAGTTTCAGCGAGATTTTAAGAGAACTGGTTAAAGAACACGAGAAAGAATCAAGGAATATTATTTCATTTGCAGGGGCGATTGAAGAAGGAGATATTGATAAAAGGGCTAGGTCAAACTTCAAAAAAGCATATGAAAGGAACGAGGGGATATAGATAGAAAAGATATGCCTGGATACAGGAGTAGTTTTTGATTTCCTAAAAGGTGAACATACAGTAGTTGAAAAGCTAAAATATTATGCAGCAAGAGAAGAAATATGCATCACTTCATTCACACTGTTTCAACTGTTATCGACGATCAAAAAACCAGAGATTGTTTTTTCTTTTGTAAATAGTCTAAATATATTAGAGTTTGACAAAAAAGCAGCAACAATTGCATCAAAAATATTTCAAGAGTTAAATGAAAAAAGAATAAAAACAGGAGTGGAAAGTATTGTAACTGCATCTATCTGTATAAAAAGTAACTCCTTTTTGTTCACAAAATCAAGAAAAAAATTTGAGGGAATGCAAGGATTGAAATTGGTTTGACCAATTTGAAAAACAAAAGTATATAATCATAACTAACTAATTACTAATTATGACAAATAAAAATATTTTAGGACTCTTATTTTTTGTATTGGTTGTTATCCTTTTATTTGGTTGTACTGGGCTTGAACCTAAAGAAGAGGTAGTTTATGAAAATTACTCAAATCAATATTTTTTTATGCAATATCCTTCAACGTGGAACGTAGTTGAACACAATGAAAATGGTGTAGAAGAAGTTGAATTTTTATCAAAGCTAGAAAACAAAGATGATGAGCTTCTGGATGGGCTCATTGTATCTGTTTTAGACAATACAGATCTAGAAACATTTGAGGATTTCAAAAATTATGAGAAACTTCTTCTCTATGAAACGCAAACAATTACTTCGTCAAAAGAGATAGATTTCAAAGATTTTAAAGCAGCTGAAATTGTAGTGCAGGGAAAGGACCCTGAAACAAAAGTTGAGATAAAAGATCTGATTATCTACTTGAAAAAGAATGACAAAGTTTTCAGAATAAGCCGCGCTTACCAACAATCAAAAGAAGACAAGTATACGCCATCATTTGAAAAAATGATGGAAAGCTTAAAGATTACTTATGTTGAGTCCAAGAAACCTGAGAGAAAAATTGAGTACATAACTTACAATCATGATAAATTCTCCATTGGTTATCCAAGTGACTGGAGTGTGGATGATACTTATTCTGAACAAGTAGATGGATTTGATAGCGTTTTATTTCGTTCAAGAATTGAAGACGCAAATGATAAACTTTATGATGAGATGGTAGTTGAGGTTTATTATTTAGAAGACGATTTTAAGACATTTGATGATTTCAAAAAATCTGAAGAAAGTATACTTTATGAAGAACAAAGCGTAACCTCAACTGAAGAGACAACACTAACTGGATATGATGCATTAAAAATAAATATAGAGGGCAACTATTCTGATTATAACACGCAGACAAAGGATGCGGTACTCTATTTTGTAAAAGAAAATAAGGTTTTTAGAATTGATTACGCCTACGAAGCATCAAAAGAAAACAAGTATTTACCAGTATTTGAAAAGATGTTGGAGAATCTTAAGGTTAAATAGCTATAGCCAACCAACCTCAGAGAGGTCTACCAAAAAAGTTGCATTACTTTGTTGATTGGCTATCCCTGTTTTTCATACAATAT
>DATDTS010000049.1:0-9788 GCA_035290745.1 Candidatus Bilamarchaeaceae archaeon
CCCTCGCCCTTCCTGATCCAAATAGATAAGCATTCCTCCTTCTTTTGCTATTAATTCCAATGATTTTTCAAGTTGTTTTCTGCAATCACACCTTAAAGAACCAAGCGTATCTCCGGTAAAACATTTTGAATGGACCCTTACCAAGATGCCTTGTTTCAGTTCTCCTTTTATCAATACAATGTGCTCGTTCTCGCCTTCTTTGAATGCACAAATATCAAACTCTCCAAATCGTGTTGGTAGTATCGCTTTTGCTACAAATTCAATCATTTTATCTTTCCTCAGCTCTATGTTTGTTAATGCTTATTGGTAACCCGCTATAATCACATTTGGAACATACGATTTTTACACCAATTGATTCTACCCTCCAATCACTAATCCCATTAGAAGAAAAATAATCCTTGGCTTCAACAGGTTTTTTGCACTTTGGACAAATGACTGTTTCTTTTTTCATTATCTCAACCTTTCGCAGAGGTTTATTGCAGCAAGTACTGCATTCTTTGCATATTTTTCTTTTCGATCTTCTACCTGTGCTCTTGTTGCTTGCGGCCCGATTATCCCAAGGGTTACTGGTTTATCAAACTCAAGTGACAGATTAGAAATTTGATTTCCGGTAACGTAAGTGATCAATTCATCATGTGCTGTCTTACCTTTAATCACTGCCCCAAGAACAACAACTGCATCATTTTTCTTATTAAGTAAAAGTTTCTTAACTGCCAGTGGAACATCAAAACAGCCTGGAACAAAGATGAGTTCTCCAATTTCAACACCTTTTTCTTCACATGTTTTTTTTGCAATTTTTACCATATGGTCAGTTATTTTCTTCTCAAATTCGCCAATGACAAATGAAAATCTTCGTTTTCTTTTTTCCGCCCACTTGCCTTCATCCTCAAAGCCCTGTCTTATCCCCTGCCCCGCTTGGTCGATCAGCTTTTGTGGATTCAAAATAAGATTAACTGCATTATGTGCATGCTTTTGTATCCTGTTTTTTGCAATTTTAATTAGTTCGTGTTCGTTCCATGCTTCATTTTCAAAAACAAACACTTCAATGATATGCTTGTTTGTTGAAAGTTTAGCTTGTTGGATTGCCATTGATGCTTCGTGTGCGCATTGAAGATCAATCTTTGCTCCGCCTGCCATCCCAAGTGCTAATGCAATGTCATTATCCTTCAACATTATCTGACATTGAACTGCTAGGTCCTTGAACCCAGGTACAGTAGCACGAACCAATTTGACATCAGGGTAGTTTTTTTTGATTTCTTCAACAGCAATGCCCCCCATATTGATTCTTGCGAACATTGTGTCTACAACAGCTATTTTCATAAAGCATCAACAATTTCTTTACCTTCTATAAAAACAAGCTTATGTTTTTTAGCATATTCTTTTGCTTTTTGTTTAGAAAGAGCGGATCCGTTTCCTAGCATCTCACAAAGTACCATGGAATCAAAGCCTGCTCTTTTTCCAAGCTCTGTAGATAATTCAGTATGTCCTTTTCTGTTTTCAATTCCTCTGCTGATAAGGAGGAATACATGGCCGGGAGTATAGAATTTCTCACAAAAATCAACCTTGGATTTTATACCAGAAAGTTCCTTGATAGTTATTGCTCTGTCTTTATCAGTAATTCCAGTGTAAACTTGGTTAGAATTAACAGGCAAAGAGAAAGCAGGTTTATCACCGTAAGCTGTTTTCTTGCAACCAATATCAGGAATCATTTCTTTTGATGCTTCAACAATGTCTACAAAAAAAGGCAGACCTAGAATTTTTGATTTTTCAGCAGATAGTGCAACGCATATTAGTCCACCAGCCTCTTTTCTCATTTTATATATGTGTTTATGGGTTATGAATGCAGCTGGAACAACCAGGTCTGCCTCTCCTTCTCTTTCGTCACCATCATAAATTAGTATTATATTGCCTCTTTTCAATTCTCTAACTGCCTGTTCATAATTTTTCATAAGAATATATAGAATCAGTACTTATAAATAGGTAACTACTAATTTATTGGTAGAACTTGTTTGGGTTGCTATATCCTTATTATCCGGGTTGGCTCTTTTGTCCCATCCTGAATATATTTCAAAATTGATTTTTCATCCTTTGGATTGACATTATCAAAGGAAACCTGAAGCCCAGGAGGTTCAGCAGAAAGTGAAAACGATCGTCCATCCGAATGAACCCATGTCCAGACTGTTTCGACCTGAGTAAAACCAAATGGATTTTTAGTTATATATTTAGTATTAACCTCAGGATCCATATCTCCGGGTTTTGCTCCTTCTATTCTGAGCAGGTAGTCTGCCATAAAGAATAACTCCAAAATTATAGTTCACACTTTTTCCCAGAAGCTCCTCTATGAGATTTCCCAAATTCCTCACATTTTAAAGCTTCTCTTGCATCAAGGACTGGGCCATCGATACAAATTGTTTTTCCATTCATGTCACATGATCCACAAATGCCAAAACCACATTTCATATATCTTTCAATACTTACTTGACAAAGAATATTTAACTCAAGACATTTCTTCGCCAAATAGTAAAGCATCATCTCTGGTCCACAACCATAAACTGCATCAAACTTGTGTTTTTTATTATGTTCTTCAAAACATTGAACTGCATTTCCTTTGAAACCCATGCTTCCATCATCTGTGCTTACAACTACTTCACAACCTAAAGCTTTCATTTGTTTTTCGTATATGACATCCTTTTGATTCCTTGCTCCAATAACGGCAGTTACAGACATCTTCTTTGCTAGTGCAATCTTTGCAAGAGAATAAAGAGTTACTACTCCGTAGCCACCTCCAACTAATGCGATTCTCTTACCTTGAATTGAAAATGGATTTCCGAACGGGCCACGAAAAGAGATTGATTCTCCTACTTTTAATTTATGCATTGCTTCTGAAAACTCTCCAACTTTAGCAATAGTAAAACTTAAAGGATTGTTTTTTGCAATATCAAAAGGTCTTTCCCCAATTCCTGGAATCCATAACATTGCAAATTGTCCTGGAGTTGAATTAACAGAAGTATCAAGCTCAAAGGTTTTTATACGATAATTCTCATCAGTAATTTTTGTTATTTTTGCAATTTTTACTGTTGCATCTCCGAATTTCATACTATTCACCGTTTATGTGCTGCGCCAATTATCTCAGTATACTTTAAGTAATTATTTTTTTTCATCCAATCTTCCATTTCATTAGCTATCAAACTAAATACTTCTTTGCCACGATAATAAACTGCAGTTCCAACTGCAATTGTTGATGCTCCAGCCATCATCATTTCAATTGCATCCTTTCCATAAGTAATTCCGCCGCATCCAATAATTGGGATTTTAACTGACATGTAAACATCATAAACACACCTGATCATCAATGGTTTTATTTGAGGTCCGCTCATACCTCCAAATCCAAAGGACAGGACAGGTGCTTTTCTCTCAATATCAATTACCATACCAGGACCTGCTGTATTCCCCATATCAATTGCGTCAGCTCCTGCTTTTTCAGCTGCCTTTGCTATTTCCCCTAATGCTTGGGAGGTTGGTGATAATTTGATGATCAGGGGAAGTGTAGTTTTCTTTTTTATTTCTTTTGTTATTTCACTTGTTGCTTCTGGTGTCCCTTGCCCTGCCAAAGTCCCATAACCAGGGGTATGTGGGCAGGATAAAACAGCTTCAAGTGCATGACAATTTAGTCCGTCCTTTCTTGCATTTTCTATTTTTCCAGCTAATTCACCAAATTCTTCTGCATTTCCTGCAGTAATACTCATAATTAATGGTTCTTTTCTTTTCCAACCTGAAAATTCTTTGATTCCTTCGTCAATCCCTGGATTGCTATACCCTACAGCATTAAGAAATCCGTACGCAGTTTCAGCCATTATGGGGGTTGGATGACCTTTTCTTTCTTGGTTTGTTAAAGTTTTGATAATAACTGCTCCTGCACCTTTTTCACAAATATCTTCTAAGCTTCCTTTTGTAACCCCAAGAATTCCAGAAGCTAGAATGAGTGGGTTCTTCATTTCAAACCCTAAGAATTTTGATTTCATTATAAACCCTAGGTTATACTGTCTAGTTATGTTTTAATTCATTACATTACTTAAAAAAAGTTGCATTAATTGGTTAAATGAGATGTTTTAACCTATCCTTATTTAATCTTTTTTTACATTATAGTTTGTTGGGAGAATACATGGATAGATCAAATATTCACAAGCTGGTTTCTCTAACCTTTGACGAAGACCCAAAAATAAGGATAGGCGCTGCAACTTCCTTATCAAAAAGCGATGATCCGGCAGCCGTATTTGCACTTATGGAATTAAGCTATGACAAAGACATCGAAGTCAAAGAGCTTGCCCAAAAACTACTCCAGGAGAAAAAATCTTCAGAACAGGAAGTGATGTCTTTTGCTGAATTGTTTTCATCAAGACAAATACAAGATGACTTTGGATCTGCAGAATCTTTAACAACAAAAGAAAAGGTTCTTTACCCTATTACCCAACTCTTTGAAAAGAAATTAGGTAAGGAAAGGGCAGACGCAGTAAAAAAGAAGATGATGCCTACTATAGAAAAAATTTATCTAAAGCATACGAAAAAGAAGAAAGACACAAATGGAAAGGCAGTTATTCAGGAATTTCTAACAAGCTATCTTGAGGCAATTTCTGATATTGATTTGGTTGAAGGTGCAGAAATTGAGATCCACGCTCCGGTGGTTGAACAAATTTCTCTAAAAACTGAGGTTGTACAACAGGAACACCTTACACCGGATATAGAAGAAGTAGGGACTGCTCCATATGAACCTTCTTCGGTTATCAAAGAGATTGACGAGATTAGTTCTATTGAAACTAATGAAACAAAGGAAATAGATGAGCTTAAAACTTTGCCAGACAGCATGTTCAAAAAAGCCTATGAATTAATGCTGTTCTCAGAGGGGGACGAAGGAGTAATGAAGGATGAAATGAAAAGGATCCTCTTGAATACAGAACGTGATCTTAAGCTTGCCTTTGGCCTGGCAAAAAGAAAGTTCAAAGAAACAAAGATTACACACCTAACAAAAATAAAAGATGGTATGAGGAACGTAAATACCGATCTGTTGCATGTTAAAAGTGTTGAAAGACTTGAATATGACCAAAAAAGAGCCAAAAAAGAATTGACACGGGTAGTTCTTGAAGATGCTGAAGGAAGTGAAGGGATTCTTTATATATTCGATGAAAGGGGATCATGGTTAAGATATGGAATGAATATTAAGATTGTCAAAGGATATGTTAAGAATTTTAAATTCTCTGGGGAGACTGGTCTTACAATAAGCAAAAGCGGGAATATCTATATAGTTTTATAAAAACTAATTAATCTGGTATATATGTTTGAACAATTAGATGATATAGTATTGCACCTTCATGAGCTTGAAACAAAAATAAGAGAATCTGCAAACAATGTAAGAAAACAAAAACATAATTTTGGCTTAGAAGAAGAATTAGTACATGCTTTATCACCTATGAAGTTTGATGGGGGTGTTGGGGCAGTTGATGCTGGTGTACTGGCAAGGGAAGTCCAAGGCTATGATGTAGTTCTAACAAAAACTGTTGGTGTGAATTTTGTTTATAATGAATCAAAATTAGTTCTAGCTAATTATTACCCTTCTGTTTCACCAACAAACAAACTGCATGTACAGTCTTCATTAAATGAGCATGAGATTCTTATTTCTAGAAATCTCATAAGGCTAAATGAGGAAATAAAGAATGCAATTGAACTTATTGAAAGATTTAAGCCTGAAGTAGTTTTGATTGATGGGTCACTTGTCCCATTACCAAATGATAGGCCCGAAGAAAAAAGCAATTTGTTTGATCTTTATCAGGAGCTTATTTTAAATTATAAAAAACTATTTGCAACAAAATCACTTATAATTGGGATTACAAAGGATTCAAGAAGCAAGAGATTTGTGAACTCAGTTGGAATTGATTTCGCAAACGACACCAAATTGATGAATTATTTGTTGAATGAGGATGAAAGAAGTTTTGCAATGGCTTATTCTGAAAAGCCAACCCAGATAACAAAGGATCTTGAAAATGAGATTTATTGCTTTTATATGAGACCTCTTGAAAATGATTTGCCACTTAGGGTTGAATTCTTGACAAAAGATTTTGATAAAGTTGCTTCAATTGTTTACTCATTATCAAAAATAAGTAGATCATTTGCTTATCCAGCTGCTTTAATTGAAGCTGATTTAAGGGCTGCCTTAAATCCTTTGGAGATGGAAAGATTTGATAGATTGAATTTGACACCTCTTAGAAGAAATAATAGGCCATTTAGATAATAGATCTACTCCTTTATGTACCCCAGCAATCTTGGATACGGACCATGCATAGGGGCAAATATATGTGAAGCATTATGCTCAATAATAAGTTTAGTGTTCAATTTTTTTGCAAGATCTTTCGCAATTGATAAATCAATAAAAGGATCATCATCTGAATTAATACATATAAATTCATTGCAATTTTGTTTTATTTTTTTCCAATTAAATTCTTTTTTGGTAAATGAGGCAATTTCTGGTATTCCCAAATCATGTGCAAAACCTGACACTAAAACAGCACGTCTTGCCTTGTGTTTTTCTAACAATAGTAAAGCTGTTGGACAACCCAATGAATGACCAAAAATAATAAGGTCTTGTTCAGAGTTTTTGAAGTCAAGTTCGTTTTCAATTGAGTTTAACCATTCATCTCTCTCTGGAAGTGAAGGATTTGGTAGATCTGGATAATAAACTTCAATCTTTCTTTTCTTTAATTCGTGATAGAGCCAGGTCAACCAATGCAACTCATGCTTTCCGCCCCAACCATGAAGTAATAAAACTCTCATATTATCTACCAAATAAGAGATTGAATGTATAAACTACTATAAAATAGATCAAATATGAAATAATTGTTCCAGTTACTATACCATACAGTGGATACAAAAAGAAGATAGATGCCGAATAAGACATAAAACCCAAAAAGGCATAGATCATATTGGCTGCTATTGCCTTACAAAATTCTGGTTCATAATCCCTAAAAGCTATATAGAAGGTAGAAAGATACATCGCTGGAAATGCTGAGAATATCCCTCCCCAAAACGGACTAATTAACTTTGAGATTAACACAATAAGTGAAACTATTGTTCCAACCATTATAAAACGAAAAAGATTGTTCTTAAGATTAGATTTTATTTTGGTTTTTTCAGGTTTTATCTTCTTCAATAAAATAAATGTTGGGACAAAAAATAAAAATGAGAACGTAAATGCAGAATAGATATTAAGATTCAAAACAGGGATTAAAGATGCGATAAAAAACCACCCAATAAGAGCTAAAAATAACGATATAATTCCAAACTTATCCAATAGTTTTACGAACAGAAAAACAAATACAAATGCGCCTGCAAGACTTGCGGTGGTCGCAACTGCTGCTTGAGTTGAAGCATCAGTTCCTTGAATCAAGGAGATAAAAAGCAAACCAAATGCAGATGTTGATGGAAGGGAAATGATAATACTTCCGAGTTTTGTTCCGCTTTTCTCTGCAGCCCAGAGAGCAAAAACTGCAAAAGAACCTGAAATAATAAAAGAAAGAACTACTTGAAAAAGAAATAGACTGTCGAGCATCTAAATCGCCCCTTTGTAATAAGCAAGGTAATCTCTCAAAAGATTAGTTTTAAGAGAACCGAACTTAATTCCTAATGATTTTGCTTTGTGATTCGAACAAAAAAAGGTTTCATTAGCAAAAGGAAATTCTGATTCAGGGAGTTCTTTATTAGTGATTAGTATTTTAGGTTGTTTGCCAACAATTTTACCCATAACTTCAACTAATTGTTTTAAAGTTACGATATCGTCCCCACAACAATTAAATGAACCTGTAATTTTGTTTTCAATTATTTTAGCAAAAAGTGATGCAACTTCATTTACAAATACAAATTGAACTCTTGCCCCACCATCGCCAGGAAGATTGATTGTTTGCCCATTTTTTATTTTGGAATAAATAAATCTCTCTCGATCCACATAATTTCTTGGACCAAGAATATATACTGATCTTATTGTTGCATAAGAAATATCTGATCTTTCAAGAGCCGCTTCGCATTCAACCTTGCCTTTGTTGTACTCTCCCCAAACAGGCCAATCACCTAATGGAGAGTTTTCCGTTAATGGAAAGGAATCTGTTTTTTTATAAACAGCAGCAGTACTAAAATGAACAAAATGATCAAATTTTAGTTGCGTGACTGCTGCTTGCGTGTGTAGCCCATTGTAAGCACACATGTCAGCTACAACATCAAATTTTTCATTTAAAGAAAACCCCTGGTTCCGATCATGTTTTATTTGTGTTACGCGATGATCTTGAATTTTGTAATTGCCACGATTTAGAACAGTTATGTTGTGGCCATATTTAAGGAGCCGCTGAATTAGAAATGGACCTACAAAACGTGAACCTCCGATAATGAGTATGTTCATTTTATCACAAAAGTTTCAGCTTCCCAAGAACCTTGTCAATTTCCAATTCAGACCAAGGTCCGACTCCAAAACAGGTTTTTGTTCCTGATGCAACTTGTGTATGGCCAGCATCAACAATTAGTTCACATGGAATTTTTGCATCCTTGCATTTTTGAAAATATTCAACTAGTTCTCTTTCAGATTGAACTTTTAAAACAACTTTCTTCTGTCCTTGTTCCAGCCATTTTCTTGCAACGTCTGGATTCTTGCTATGTACATTTAGGAAAGAGGAGAGTGAAGCATGAGAACATTGTGCAATGATTTTTCCAGTAGTCATAGGAAGATCTTTTCGAACAACAAGAGTTTGTTTTAGTTCTTTATTTTTAAGAAAGTCGAATACTCCCATAACTTGTTTATAACAAAGAGGATTATAAAATTAGGCTTCTTGAGGCCTGTTTGCAACAAATTCCAGAATGTCGGTTATTGCTGGAAGATTCCTTAAAACTCGAATTGCTTCAACTAATTGAGGGTCAGTTTCAAATGATCTTAGATCAATTGGACCAAATCTTGCCAACTCAAATAATCTTCTACAACCAAAATGCAATGGTCCTTGTGCAGTTGGGCCCTCGCTCCAAGAGGCTAAAGAAAAGGCGTTGTGAACTGCCAAGAGTCTTGTACTAAGGGCATCAAAATCTGGAACAGGCAATAGATAAAGACCTGCGAATGATGATTCAATTGAAATGTCTTTTTCTGTAAATGCTTGAGTCACTAACATTAATAGAGCATAATCAAATGGACTGAACTGGCTTCCGAATTGTGGATTGGGATTTAATTTTAAAAAAGCAAAAATGTGCGGCTCTTCTGATTTAGCCTCCCATTGACCAAAGATTACACGAGAACGGGATTGGTCTGGGACATCCAAGGCAAATGCATCATGAAAACTTGCAACTTGTGGAGGCAACCCTTGTTTTGGTCTAAAAACACCTCCAACTGAACGAAAACATCTTTCCTTAAGAGCTCTGAACTCAGCCTGGGTTATTTGCAGTTTTCTCTGTAATAATTGTTGAGACATAAAAAAAGAGTGTTTAGAAATGTTTAAAATTGTTTATTTTTTGAATTTATAACCTTCTGATTTTCCTCCTTTTAAGAAAAAGTATGCTGCAACTAAAACTACGATGACTAATATTGCTGAACCTGCAATCAATAAAAGACCAAGTAGATCAAATGGTTTCTCTGGTTCTGGAGTTGGTTCAGGTGGTTTTTCTTCAGGTTCCTTAATTAAATTCTCGACTCCTGTTAGAAGTTGTTTAACCTTTTCATAATTTCCTTTATTGTATTCCTGCTTTGCTTCATCTAGTTTCTTCTGTGCTTC
>DATDTS010000050.1:0-18346 GCA_035290745.1 Candidatus Bilamarchaeaceae archaeon
CCAACTCCTTTAACATTTGTTCTGTTGGATAGATAAGTTGTTTCTTGAGTTGAAGATTCATTTTCTGAATAAACTCCTGCTTCAGTCAAACTAGCTTCATACCACTCACCAACTTCTGGAATCTTATCTGGGGCCAATTCATTTATCTTGCTAAGCGCAAGCGGAATTGAAATAAACGGACTAGGCACATTTATCCTTGTTTCAATCATGTCAGTATAAAAGAAAAGGTTTTCAACATCAACAAGATTTGGGGCAGCTGCCGGTCCCTGGGTTATTCTTGCAACTTGGGCAAGCCTAAGTGCTTCGATCTGCTCGCCAAATGCACGATATATATGTTTTGGGATATTGATTGATATTTGCGCACCAGGAATATATAGTTGAGGTGCGAATTCTTCCAAGGGAGTCCTTATTCTTACATCTGCATATTCTTCTTTTACTTGATCTTTTGCAGCAAAGATATCAGCAAATAGTTTGTTGAATTTCTCAGGAAGTGTTTTATAATAAGCTTGTAGCCCTTTATAATCACCAACTGATGTGAATACCTGGCTATATCTTTGAACAGCACTAAGGACAACCTCAATAACTGCTGGATCCTGTTCTAATAATTTAGGCCCTAATTGTTGAAGCAAATAAGGCGCATAAGCAGGAGGGATTCCGTCTATAGGATTAATATGGCTTCCTTGAAGGGAGTTTGCAAGTACTGCAAACTTAGCCCAATCAGTGTCATCAATTGTGTTTTCCCACCCTGCACCATACGTTTTATTCATTAATTGATATAATTCAAATTGAGTTTCTAAAGATAATTTATTAAAAGACGCATAAATCTCATTTCCTTCAAATGTTTTTTCGCCTAATGCTGTGCTGCCTGAACCAGTATAACCAGGAACTGATACATTTTGATAGTACCTAATTGTTCTTCCCTGTAGTTTGGGAGCAACCCCTCTTTTGAAAGAATTGAAACCATCATGAGTTAAAACAATTTGGTTAGCGCCTTTAATTGAGTGATAACCTTCAACACCGCTTAATTCCTCGTGCCACTTTGAATAAAATTGAATTGCAACCCTCTCCTGAAATGAGGATGGTAAGAGGGAGATTAAATTTTCAATAGTTGCAAGCTGGCGAATATAATAATCAGTATAGGAAGTGTCGCCAGGGGAATAAGAGCCCAGGATATCCCCTGCCTGCCGATTCTGTTCTAATATTTGAGCAACAAATGCCGGATCAGCAAAACCCGAAGCTGCTAATTGTCCTAAATCCCTTTCTAAATTCTGTTGTTGGAGTCTTAGTTCTGCAACACTTCCAACTAACGAGAAACTGCCTAAAACATTACGCATAAATCCAAGAACATTTCTTATTCGCGGCAACTCTTGATTTCTAACTTGGTCAATCTCAAGACCATGTGATTCCAAATAAGCATAATAAACCCATTCCAGTCCATATTGGGAAAGGCCGGTTCTTCTTGCATCCATCCTATTTAAAAGAGCATCAACCCTTGCCAACCATTGATCATTGATGGTATACGAATAACTTTTACCTCCATTATAATAATCGAAAAACCTTTTTGCATCCCTTTTTGCGGCTGCAATTGGCTGTTTGATCATTCTTGGAAGAGGAACTTGTTCGCTTAGTTCATATGCTTCTTTATAAGTAACATCTCTCTTTCTTCTTAACTTATCTAAAGAATCTCTCCATTTTGATAGTTCTCCTTGCAAACGAACATAAGGAACGACTCCTTTTAATGAATAAAGGGCTAATGCAGCTTTTTTCTTTTCATCAACTGTATCAAATAGTTTTCTAGCAGCTTCTAATTCACCAGCCCAATAATCAAGTCTTGCTTGCATTGTCCTATAGGTGTGAGAAATTCTAAGCAGCTGTCCGCTGTCAAGGGCTGTCTCCCACTCAGGCTTCCTACTTTCGATCTCTTGAGCAACTGCGCGAATTCTTTTCTGTGCATCTAATTCGTCACGTAATGAATCTATTTTTTGCTGGGTTTCGGGATCTGTGTGTTTGAGTCTTCCCAACATCAAAACGACATCACCCAAACGTTCATCAATCTGATTCTCGTCTCGAGAACTTAGATCTGCATCCATTTGAAGAATTTGAAGATGGACATTTAGATCAACAACACGTTTGTTTAGATCTGCTTGTACATCTGGATCTGTAGACCTAAGAGTTTTAACAAAAGCAAGTGCATCAGCTACTTTTTTCTCATCTGTATCACTTGCATTTCGTGAAGCGTTGAACGCATCAATTCTTTGTTGTGTTGCAGCATCAGGATGGGTAAAACCAGCTAAAAATGCTTCCATATCATTTGCAAGAGCTCCTGTGCTTTTTGTAATTCCGTTTGCTTTTAGATATCTAGCAAAGTTAATCCAAGAAGGACGTAACTTATGTTCTGGTTGAGCCAATTCATTTAATCCTCGCAATGTAACATCAAGTGCTTGATCAACATTTGTGTAAATTTCTTTTTCCCTTAGAGCTGCATTGATCCCATCTAATTTTGCTTGGACATTATCAAGCTCAGCTTTTGCATCTGCAACTACTGCTCTTGTTGGAACTGCTCCTGAAATTTGATATTTATCTTCTACTAATCTAACAAAACGATCACCATATTTTGCACCAAGAACATCAAGATCTTTCCTTTGTGCAATGTATTGATGAACCTCATCAATTGCTAAACAAATATTTTTTCCATCAATTATTCGTGCTCCTGTTGTTGGGTCAGTTTCAACACTTCGAAAGGTATCTGCTAATCCACCAAGTTCTGGAGATTCAGATAGTTTTGTTGTAAAAACCTGTGAAAAACCGGCTTTGCCTTTATGTTGTTCCCACAATGCTAAGAATTTATCACGTTCGCCAGTATCAGCATCTTTTGCAAATTTAGCAAGATGTTCTACTGCTTTGTTAGCATAAATTTCTAATGAACCATTTACCAGGTTTGTAAATTGCTCCCCATATTTTGTTTTTGACTGTACTTCATCAGTTCTGGCAAGAACAAGTGCATCCACAAAATCTGTAAAAGGAGGTTTTGGGGATAAAAGACCATAAAGTTCTCGAAGTGCGTATCTTTTTTGCAATTCAGCCATTAAAACCTTGTCAAAATCATCATATCGACCACCAAAATTACGTGCATCAGTATATGCACTAACAATACCTGCTTTATCCCCTTCTTTTCTTTCAACATATGCTTCAAGTTTATCTAAAACAGAAGCAGATAGAATTTGGGCTTCAATACCTTCTAAAAACAGTTTAAAACCTAGGTTAGGGTCTTCTAAAGTAGTAGCCAGTTCTCGGTATAAACCAGCAGAATCATAATTTGAATTAATCTCAGCAAGAAGGTTTTGTTCAAAGGTTGTATGATTTATTGTTCTGTCATCTAAAGCATCATTGTATAATCTAAGTGCTTCTGTTCTTGCAGCAGGAGTTCCGCTATTTATGTATTCAAGAAGTTTAGCATGTACGCCTTTTGCTGCTTGTTGTTCTTTTGATAATGTTGTTACACCATTGGCCATAGCATCACTAGAAGTTATAAATGAACGATCTTTAAAAATGTTCCAATTTACCTTGACTGGAGCAATGACAGTACCTATGGCAACTGAGAATGCTGCCAATCTCCTGAAAGTCCTTCTCAAACCATTGTCTTTGTGCTGTTTTGTTCGTAGCATTTTTATTACAACTCTGGGTTTGGGAAATTATTATTTGCACCACATAATTATGTTATAGAAGATATAAAAAGCTATGTCCCTGAGATCCCTACTTTCTGACACAAAATTTCAATTGTCCCGCTTAGAGAATTGGATTTGAGATTGAAAAAAATTAAATTAGTTATAAAAACTTTTGTATAGAATAAGGATTTTACATTTGCTGCGATACAGTGAACTTTGTTCATTTATCACAGAGCTTTTTCAAAACGCCGCGATAGCTCAGTTGGGAGAGCACACCGCTGAAGATTTTTAGAAATGCTGTTTTTGGTGCAGCTTTTTTCTAAAAAGCTGCTACGGTGGGGTCGCTGGTTCGATCCCGGCTCGCGGCATAACTTTTTTACTGAACACAAAGTAAAAGCTTTTAAAAACAGTACGAAAAAAACCTTATTACATGAAAAAAGCAATTATGCTGATATTAATTTTCATATTCCTATTCGGATGCATTGACCTAGGAGGAACCCCAAGTGATACAGAAAACAAAACTAATGATACACCAACTGAACAAAACCAAACAATTGAACCCCCTCCACTTGAAAATGATACAGTAATAGATGATGGCGATGATGAACCAGAACCTCCAATTGTAGAAGAATGTGTAACAACACCAGATGGTGCAACAATTGGAGATCAGATATACACGAATAAATGCGATGGAACCCAATCAATAACTTATAAATGCGAAAACAATGAAGTAAAGGTAGAAGTTATCCAATGCGAAAGAGGAAATGTTTGCATAGCTGGGGAATGTAAAAAAGTTATATGCTATGACGATGATAATGCAGATCCTTATAAAAATGGAACAACCTTTTTCAGAAAACAGGAATACAAAGACTCGTGTTCAGATGGATATAGGGTAAGAGAGTACTCCTGTGATGGGGATGAATTAAAATCACAAATAATTCCTTGTGATATTGGATGCACAAAAGCCTCATGTATTAGAAAAAGTTATACATGCGATGATCCTGATGATCTTAATCTTTCTATAGTGACAAATGTTACTGAAAATGATGGGTATACAACAACTCAATTTACAGATTCTTGTTATGATATAGGTGGGGTAAAAGAATATTTTTGTAATAATGAGAGTAGAGCAGAATCAAAAGTAATAAGATGTGCTGATGATTATTTTTGCCAAGAAGGAATTTGTGTAAGGGAACAGCTTGAAGAATATGAAACAGTGGTTGATGCAAGCCCTGACTTAAACTGCTGGGAATCTGATTTTGAAAAAGATTATGGGGTCAGGGGTTGGGTTAAGAAAGGATTGCTAACATGGAATGACAAGTGCGTAAATGACAGAACTATTGAAGAATATTATTGTAAAAATGAAGTAAATGTAATCCAGATTATTCGTGCATGTCCTGATAATAAAATATGTGATTTAGGACGTTGTAAGTGAGATAGATGAAGATTAATCCTTACAAAATTTTTTTAATTTTGATTTCCTTGGTTGTTTTCGTTTATTTTACAGTTCCAATATTTAAAAATATTGACAATACAGAACTCAAAGCAAGTGACGTCAATAAAAAAGGATTAGAAGACGATGAACGGATAGTAATTGAAACTGCGATAGTTGGATTCATAAGCATACCAATATACCTAATGATTTTTACAAAAATTCTTCGTATCTCTGGACAAAACTTCAGAATATTAACTAAAGGAAAAATAACAGTATTAGACATTGTTTTCTTTTGCGGAATTGTTCTTGGAGCTGACGTAATAAAAGAATACAATATTTTTCCACAATTTTCCATACATTCTATTACATTATTTTTATCTATGATCTACGTCATTTATTTACCCGTATTTGGACGCATGATATACAAAGAACAACCAATGGAACTCAACGGAGAGAAAGACAAGATAGCCGGTTATGTGTTCTTGATTATCTCTCTGAGTTATGCAATTATAATGTATCTCTTTAACAATACAACTTTATACACACAAATGGAATCGACCATCTTAATCAGTATCGCCCTCATCTCTCAGATCATTCTTTTAATCATCAGCATGTATATGATAGCAGTTACTAAAAGAGAACAAATTGCAAGTGTAAAATGATGTTTCTTCTTTATAAAAAAATTTACTTATAAAATTCTTCTTTTTTAATTCCTTTTCCCTTCATTTTTTCAACCAATGTTGTTCGATTTAAATTAAGCAGTTTAGCCGCCTGATTTACGTTTCCACCAGTTATCTGAAGAGCTGCACGTATTAATTGCTCTTCAAAATCCTTAACCCTTGTATTAAAATCAACTTGTCCACCCCTTTCTAAAGCAGCAAAAGCATCCACAGCTGCCTGAGTTTCAACATCAACATGAAGTCCACTAAGAACAGATTCAACGTGTTCTGTAGTAATTAAACTTCCATTAGCTGCTGCAAAAATGTGAGCTGGTATTAATGCATTTTCTATGAAGCGAACATTGCCTGGAAGACCTGTATCGCTTAACAGCTCGACTATACCAGTAGATAATGAAACGTGTGTACCCTTCTGAGCATTCAATGCATCTAAAACCTCATTAACAATAAGTGGCACATCCATTCTTCTTTCTCTCAAAGGAGAAATTGGGATGGAAAGACGTTGTAATCTATAATATAAATCTTCTCTAAAAGCACCAGTAAGAATCATTTGCCTAAGATCTCTATGGGTCAAACAAATAACCCTTACATCAACTGCTTGATCTCTGGTTTTACCAACTGTGTCGATCTCACCAGTTTCTAAAACCCTTAAAAGGGCTGCTTGAACTTTAGGATCTAATTCACCAATTTCATCAAGTATTAAAGTTCCTTCATGTGCTCTTTCAAATGCCCCTGCTCCATCAGAAGTTGCACCAGTATACGCTCCTTTCACATAACCAAAAAGTTCAGACCTTGATAACTCAACACCACTAAGTCCACCGCAATTGACAACAACCAATGGTTTGCCTTTTCTGGAACCATGATTATGAATGCTTGTTGCAAGAACTTCCTTGCCAGTGCCAGTCTCACCAGTAATTAATAATGTTTCAGTTTGAGTAGAGTACAATTTAGCCAAATCATTTATTCTAGTAACAGAAAGGCTAACACCAGTTAAACCAAAATGCCCATTTCTGAATGTTCTGCTTGGTGCAGAAAGATGGACCCTAGTGCGAGAATTCATTTAATCACATTTTTACTTATTTTATTACTTAGAAGGAAAGTTATAAAAAGTATGACTATAAGGAAAATAAAATAAAAAATGCCGAGGGCGGGATTTTCAACATTGCACTCCTGGTTGCAATGGATGCTCGGTCTGTTAAAACCAAACACCCGCAGTTGCAAGAGGTGCGTGACTGTTTTGTCACATACCTTTGGTTGCAAGGGGTGCGGGGCCCGCTGGGGCCCTGCTTTGAACCCGCGACCTCTCGATTTCTCAGTGCTAAAATCAGTCATTGGTAATATTTACCTCATCACTCATAAGTTAATCTCCTATGAGTCGAGCACTACTAAACCAGATTACTCAACTTTTTGGTGAAGCTTTTTAGACTATCCCAAAAAAGGTTCTGAGCTACCTCGGCGAAACTTTCATCAGTCTATACGTAGGTTACATTCATGAACTCTGTTCATGATGCGCGATTTACCACAGGTAAATACGCCCATAAAACGAAACAGCGTTTTATCGGGCCCATGGAACGAAGTTCCATCGGGAAGTTTCCTCAACACAATTGAACTACGTTCAATGTGCGCTATTTACCAACAAGTAAATGCGCCCATAAAACGAAACAGCGTTTTATCGGGCCCATTGACAAAAAGTCAATTGGGACTTCCTAAGAAAAGACCACTAAAGGTATTGAACTAAAAGTCCAATAACAATACTGGTTAGAGATAAGAACAAATTATTAAAAACCAATCTTTTGTTAGAAGACACCTGGAAGAAGATTCATTAAAAACGAACCTAGAGTAATGTACATCAAGGCACTAACAACTCCCTTATTTTTTATGTTAATAACCAGAGTACGATAGCCGTCAAAAAAAGGAAGCGGAAGAAGATTAACAGTTGCAACAACAAAATTAAGTACAAAAATCAAACCAAGGGTTACATAAAAAAATTGAAGAAATGAATTGGAATACTTTGCAAGGAAAAAAGTATCCTGCAAAGGAATAAAACTTATATTCATTTTCCCATCCTCATCAGTTGGAAGTTCAACCTCGCCTTTATCAGTAGTAAGTAAAACAGTCGAATTTTTAGGCAAATCAAAGCCATTTAAAATATAATAGGAGATATTACCGGTTACATCAACACCATTAATTGATTTTATAAGGATAGAATCATTTACCCCTGCAATTGTAAGAAGGCCTGTTTCTTTAGCATTAGAAGTGATTAAAAGGAATCCAACAAAAACAATGAAGAAAATAATTGATGTCAAGAAATTAGAAGTTGAACCTGCAACAATAACTCTTGTTTGTTTTTTTTGTTCAAGCCTCTTTAATTTTTTTTCATCAGGCTCAACAAAAGCACCAACTGGTATGATGCCAAATAAGACAATTCCTGATGATAAAACAGGAATCTTGCCAATGCGTGCAAGAATTGCATGTGCACCTTCATGAACTATTAAAACAACAACAAGTGCGAATATCCCTTCAAAAAATGGGATATTTATGCCTGGTAAAATAAGGGTCGCTCCAGAAGCTTCAGGCAAAGAAGCACTTGAAAAAAGAAAAAGAACAATCTGATGCAGGATAAGAACACCCTGAAGTATAATCCCAAAAAGGAAAGTAAGAAACATTCCTCCAACAACCAAAAAAATAAGAAAGATCCATGGTAATATATATAGGAGTATTGATGAGGAAGGCGCAATAGCATTAGAATCGCCAGCCCCTGCAGGCAGTTGAATTATATAAAGAAGGAATGGGATAACAACTGGATAAATTATATACATAAGTAAAAAGATTGAAACAAAACCAAGAAATGAGGTTCTTGGTTCACGAATAAAAATAAAAGTAACAAGATAAAACAACAGGATTACAAAGATCATAGATAGGGGATTAGATAAAAAATTTAGCTGTGGAATAATAGGGACAAGAAACACAAAAAATAGTATTGGAATAATAGAAAGCAAGAACCCATAAAATGCTGATCTGAGAGAAGAATTCTTGAAAACAACAGAATTTAGGAAACCGTATGAAATAAACCCCCCAACATCTGCAAAAGAATTCCAAAAATCTCTTTTATTAGCTAATTCTTCTATTGTATTAAGTCCTTTCTTACTTTTAAGCAAGATTAAACCAGACTGGCCATGAAGATTATATTTCCTAGTAAGAATACCGCTTACAACAATCATTTCAACTACTACTAGTAAAAATTTAAGTATGCCTGGAATCTCTGCACTAATAATCGCATAAAATATTATAACTGCTAAAAGAACTAATCCTGATAGGAAGATCATAAGAAAAAAATTGTCCTTATTACTTTTAAACCCTATGCCAAAAAAAAGGGATATGGCAGATTGCGAAATTTGTGGGAGAAGAGAAGGGGACTACTTTGTACTGATAGAAGGGGCAAAACTTGTTGCCTGCAGATCCTGCTCACATGGTACAAAAATCCTTCAGAGGCTAAGAGAAGATGAATCAGATATTGAAATTAAACAAACATCACATGCAATTGAAAGTGAAGAACTTGTGGAGGACTATACAAAGATAATCAGAAAGGCAAGAGAACAAAAAAATATTTCACTAAGAGATTTGGCTAGGAAATTAAATGAAGCGGAGAGCTTTCTTGATCATATTGAAAAGGGAAAATTACGACCAACTATTAAGGTAGCAAAAAAATTGGAAAAGGAACTTGGGATAAAACTCATAGAGACAAAAAAAGAGGCATCTGGTTCAGTAACAATGAAAAAACAGGAGTTCAAGGAACCAACACTTGCAGACCTTTTAGAGGAACAAAAAAAATAATGGGAAAACGATGGGAATCAATCTAGCAGAAATAATTGTAAAAAATACAATTTCGTTGAACTCATTATCAGGAAAACTTGTTGCAATTGATGCATTCAATGCTATTTATCAGTTCTTATCTTCAATAAGGCAGGAGGATGGGACACCTTTGCAGGATTTCAAAGGGAATGTAACTGCACACTTATCAGGCTTGTATTACAGGACTGCAAGATTACTAGAGAATGGAATAAAACCAATCTATGTATTTGATGGACAAGTTCCAGAATTCAAAAGGAAAACAAGAATTAAAAGAGAAGAAACAAAAAAGGCAGCTGAAGAAAAATGGAAAAAGGCATTAGAAGAGGAGAGGTATGAGGATGCAAAAAAATTTGCAAAAGCAACTTCAAGACTAACAGAAAAAATGATTGATGAAAGCAAGGTATTGTTAAGAGGGATGGGAATACCTGTGATTCAGGCACCAAGCGAAGGTGAAGCACAAGCATCACAAATGGTTTTGAATGGTGAGGCATATGCTGCAGCATCACAGGATTATGACTCGCTTTTATTCGGTTCAACAAGACTTGTTAGGAACATCAGTATAACAGGAAAAAGAAAAGTGCCTCGACAGAACAGATTCATAATAATAGAGCCAGAAGAAATATCATTAAATGAAACACTTAAACAACTTGAAATTTCAAGAGAGCAATTGATAATGCTGGGGTTACTTGTTGGAACTGATTTTAATGAAGGCGTCCCAAGAATAGGGCCAAAAACTGCGCATAAGATTGTTAAGGGAAAAAACTTTGAGTATGTTAAAAAATATGTAAAAGAAAAATATACATATGAGTTTGAAGGCAATATAGATGAAGTTTTTGAGTTCTTCCTGAACCCTCCTTATGAAAAAACAGAAAAACAAAAATGGGGAAATGTTAATAGTGAAGAAATAAAAAAATTGTTGTGCGAAGAACATGATTTTTCAGAGGAAAGAATAGATAGAGTTTTGGAAAGAATGCAGGTGACTTTCAAGGAAAGTGGTGCCCAAAGTAAACTTGATAAATGGTTTTAACGTTTAAATTTTCTGAGAATTGAGAATAGTCTTGTTGTCCCCCTTACATAAATTGGCGAGTTTTTTGTTGCATAATTAGCCTTAGGTAAATCTTTCAAGAATTTTTTAGGATTATCAAAATAATCAGAGAAATCACCTGCAAGCTCAAGATAGGTTTTTCCAAATTCAAACAAAAAATGTGTATCACTTCCAACTCCTTTTAGTTTTTTATTTTTCTCTGCAAATTGTTCTGCTTTTTTATTACAGTCACCAAAAGCCCTTCCATTAAATATTTCAATAGCATCAACTTTTTTTGCAAGCTTTTCATCAGCACATCCTTTTCTTGTAATGTCAAACATGTGTGGCAAATAACTTATTGCACCTTGTGATTTGATCAAATCAAGTGCTTCTAAAAAAGGGGTTTTCACAGGAATTAATTCAGTCAGATATAACCCAATCAGATCATATCTTTCGAAGGTCAATATTTCTTCACCTGGAATAAAACTTTGATTCTCAAATTCTTTATGTGCTGATATTGAATTGTGATCAGTGATCGCTGGAGCTATTCCAAATTTCTTAGATTTCTGAATTAGGTCTTTAGGTGAGATTGTTGAATCTGGCGAATGATTAGTATGGACATGAAGATCAAATTTCAAATGCATCACACTCTTTTAGCTTTTTATATAAGATATTTGCAAGTTCTTTTGCCTTTTGTGTTTTTATATTTTTTAACATTATTTTGCCACTCGCATAAATACTAACAACGGCATCATCGATCTTTAATAATAAGACTATGTTTGTGTTTGCCACTATTTTTCCAAAATTTATCTTATTAATATTAATCTTATTATTGAACTTGATTTCAAATGAGTTTGAACTTGCACACGGCTCAAATGTATAAAATTTTTTCATTGTTTAACCTTTATCATAAACATTTTTTCTATGCCCCAAAGAAAGAATAAATATTGTTTTCTCTCCATGTAATATCTTAGCTAAAACTCTATAGTCTCCAACTCTAAGTTTGTAGTCTTCCCGCCCAGCAAGTCTCTCAAAAAAATGATTTGGATTTTCGGCAGTAGATTCAATTTTATCAAGAATTCTTTTAGCAGTCTGATTATCGAGTTTACGAAGTTGAGAGAGTGACTCTTCTGAAAAAACTAACTTGAAAACCATCATAATCCCAAAGATTTCTTGACTTCAGAAATAGAGTAGGTCCTACCATGTTTAATATCAGCCAATGCTCGGATAAGTGAAGCACGAAATTCTCTTGTGTATTTTCCTTCGTCATCGCTTGATGGAACTAGATCTAGAAGGGCATTAAGTAGTTGATCATAGGTTTCTCTTGTGGATTCTTTTAACTCGGTTAAACGTGCTCTGGTAGATTCAGTTATTTGGATTGTTGTATAATTCATGTATAATCACCTATATGTATTTTATATATTAATATATAAAAATGTTTTGATATTGCCAACATCATTTGAATTCATAGCGGATTCAAATCTTTTTTATCCAAAATGGCTCTTTTTTGAACAGATCAAAAAATAAAAAATCTGGTGCTTTTATGAATGATTTTTTTAATAGGAAATTAACAGCCTGTGATGCTGCCAGAGTACCGGCAATAATTGGTGCGAATGATATTACCGATGAACATGTATTGTATTTTTCCAATCCTTTTTTAGGAAGCTGAAAAACTTCTTCAAACTTTTTATCTGTAAAAATTGAAACCATGCCTTTTGCAAAACTTGAAGAACAAAAAACGTATGGGATATTATAAAGCCTTGCAGCTTTTGCAACCTTTAATCGCGTGGGCACATTATCCGTGCAGTCAATAATAATGTCGCATTCTGCAACTGGTTTGGCATTAAACTCTAGATACTTTTTTATTTTCACTTTATTTATTCTTTTAGCTTTTTTTTCAGCAACATCTATTTTTCTCTGATCAAGTGTAGAATCATCTGCAAATATCTGGCGGTTGAAATTGGTTAATTCAAACCTATCCTTATCAAAAATAATGAAGTCTTGTATCCCAATTCTAATCAAAGTTTCAAATGCAATTCCTCCGGTTCCTCCCAACCCAACGATTGCTATCTTTGATTTTTTTAATAAAAATTGTTCTCTATTGGACAAAATACCGGTATTCCTAAAAAATTTTTCATTATACATGATTATTGCCTTTCTCTTCTTATAGAAGTAATATTTCTAAAAATACGAAGCTTTTGTCTTAATCTGCCATCAATAACTTTTCTCCTATAATCTGCAATACTATAAATTAAATAAAATGCTATTGAAATGCCGAACCATGCTAAAAAAATTGATGCAATCTTTCCTGATGCGGTATGGGGTGCAAAATCACCATAACCTATGGTAGTAATAGTCATTGTAGTAAAATAAACTGAATCCAGAAGGCTCCAGCCTTCAAAATGCTGAAAAGCAATTGCCGCAAGAATGTAAACAAATAGGATAAGCACTACAGCAAAAAGAAGATTATAATGCATTGGAGGCAAAACCCCAGGTATAATCTCATTATGTTCTGTTGAAACGATCTTCAGGTTGTGTTTTTTGTTTTTCATAGATACAATTCAAAACTCATATTTTTAAACAATAGTATAAATAAAATACTTGAAGTGACTGAATGAAGATTGACTGCTTAGGTGCATCACAAGAAGTTGGAAGAAGCGCTTTTTTGCTCGAGACTGATAAAAAAATTTTATTGGATTATGGAATAAAGATATTTGGAAAAGATGAAAAACCCGAGTATCCTCTTGATCCTGGGATCAGCCCAGATGTTGCGCTTATTTCCCATGCACATATGGACCATATTGGATATCTTCCTTATTTGTATACATATTCCAATGCAAGATGGTACGCAACACAACCAACAAGAGAGCTTGCAGAAATACTTCTTGAAGACTCAATGAAAATAATGGGGGATGAATGTCCATACCATTTGAATGATTATAGGAAGGCAATGAATTCTTGGAGCAGAGTAAACTATGGGGAAGAAATAAGAATAGGGAACACAACTGCGAAATATTATGATGCAGGGCATATCTCTGGCTCATCAATGATTGATATTGAATATGAGAAAAAAAGAATTCTTTATACTGGGGATTTTAAGATGGAACCAACAAGGCTCCACAGAGGTGCAAAACCAGTGGAAGATGTTGACGTTCTTATAATAGAATCAACTTATGCACTAAAGGAGCATCCTAAAAGAAGAGAAGCAGAAGAAAAGCTTATGAATGAGATAGAAGAGACCTTTGACAATGGTGGTACTACATTACTACCTGCATTCGCACTTGGCAGGTCACAGGAACTTATGAGGGTCATAAGAGGATACAACAAAGAAATCCCTGTTTTCTTAGATGGGATGGGAAAAAAAATAACTGAAATTTATATGAAGAATAAGGGATTTATTGAGGACCCAATGGGATTCAAGAAAGACGCAAGAACAATAAAGATGGTTTATGGAAGATACGCAAAAATGGAAGCAGTTGAAAATCCGGGTGTTATAATAACAAGCGCAGGAATGATGCAAGGCGGTCCTGTTCTTGGCTATTTGCTTACAGTTAACAAAAACTCAAAAGTAATATTTACTGGCTATAATGTTCAAGGAACAAATGGATGGAAGATGCTTAACAAGGGTTATGTAACACTTAATGAAAATGACCTTGAGGTTGATTTACCTGCTGAATATATTGATATGTCAGCACATGGTGATAGGAATGATATTCTTAATTTTATCAAGTATGCAAACCCTGAAAAAATAATTCTTGTGCATAGTGATTGTTCTGTTGAATTTGGAAAAGAATTAATTGAGGATTTTGGGTATGATGCTATTGCACCAAAACTTGGCGACCAGATAAAATTGTAATTGACTAAACCTCTCCATCAAGGAGGCCTCTAAGTTTATCCAAAGAATTAATTTTCAATAACAATTTGATTTCATCATCAAAGTTATCTTCTATTATTTGGAGAATGTCATTTTTATATAAATAAAGTTTAGACTCATTAAAAAACTGTATTATGTTTTTTTTATCAAGATTTAATTTGGATAAAGAAGCTACATCATAAACATCTTTCCAAAGTTTTGACCTGTAGTAGCTGGCATCCAAACCAGTTCTCAATAGGTCATTTCTTCCAAGAACAGCTCCTAATTTATAAACAAAAAGTAATTCTGGGATTGGAAGGTAAATAACTGAATCCCCAACTTTGTGCTGAGTGCTATTTTTAACTGCCCAATTCCATGGCAAACGTGCTTTCTTTCCTTCAAATATTATTACTCTATTAGATGATACCGCATCAACAATTATGTCAACATCCCTGCTATTTGTTTTCACTAATTTTACAAACTCTTTATCAAAAAAACTTCTTGAACGCTCAATATACCCATGAGAACGAAAATAATCAAATAATGTCATGTGCTTTGTTTTGCTGCCTAAAAATACAACATCAATATCCTTAGACCCCAAACCATGCGTATAAAAATAAACTGCCCATCCACCTACAATTACAGGGTAATTGCCAAGTTTTTCGTTATACCACTTCGCAAATTCTTCCAGCTCATTTAAACTTGAATCAGTAACTGTACTTAAGTAAAGTTCCTTCATTTATTTCCACTCTTTTTTTATAAGTCTTTCAGCAGTATAGCCTTTGTTTGCACAGAATAGGTCTAGTATTGTCCTTGTTTTATCAGTTATATTTTGTCCATTTTTCTTTTGAAAATCCATATTACTTAGATCTTCTTTGTAAATTTGTATATGGGTATAACCTTTTGGCAATGACTTTAATTCTTCAATTATTTTTTGATCGTTAAGGTAGATATGTATTGCCGGATCCCTAAAATAATCATCATAATAAGCCAAGGCAGAGGTAAGGCATAGCCTGCCTTTTCCCTTGAGCATCGCAAGAATATCTCTAACTGATACATTTACATCAAATATTGCATATGGTTTTATTTTTCTATATATAGGAAATAAACTAAGGATTGCAACAGGAGCTACTAATTCATAATAACCTGTTCTTTTTGCTACATAGCCTAAGGAAACAAGCCAATTTACTACTTTATTTACAAGACTAAAAGTGATTTCTTCTTTTTTGCTTATTTCATACTGAGTAAATTTTTTCATGGTTAGGATGGCCTTTATTACTCGGTATGTTTTTTTACTAGTAACTTTCATCTCATTATCTCCTGTGAACTTCGTTCACAACAATACAAAAATATTGTTTTTATATATCACTTTTTAGTGATAATATCTATGAATAGTGATATATTTAAATCTTTGTTTCCAAGATATTTTTTTCAAATCACAAAGATGTCCTGTATAAACACAATAAGGTTATCAAAAATGATAACTCTGGACCTGTTTTGAAAGAGAAAATAATAAAGTGGCATCAGTATACAATAAGCCCCTTGCCTAAGGCCTTATAAGTCTGTTCTTAGGGTGTACGAGGCTAGAGAATAATTGTATTTACTTAGGGGGTAAGGGGTTAGGGGGGAACAGGGTAAATAATAAGACCCCCTTCCCATAGAAAGGTATTTATACATTCGGAGATATATTTATAAACACAGTTAAGTGGTGTAGATATGGCAAAAGCAATTCAATATGTGATCGAGCTAAACAAATACCAAGCAAAGAAATTCTTAGAAGATATATTAAATCCCAAACCTAATCCAGCTAGAGATGAGACAATCAAAAGAGCAAAAGAGCTAGAGATTGAAATAAAATAGGTGTTATTCTGGATAAATATTCTCCATTGGATACCTATATCTCTATAATAAATCAAAATCACCGAAATCATGTCTCCAATTTTCAGTGTAACAACAAAGAGTTAAATGAATTTTTAAGAAACGATGCTTTGGAATATCAAAAACTTAATTTAGGAATGACTTATCTACTTTTCAATAAGAACAATGAACCTATTTCATACGTAACTTTAGGTATGGGTGCGCTAAAAATACCAAATAAAGAACAATTTGAGTTTAGAGGCAAGAAACTCAAAGAGTACCCAAAAGAGTTTCCTAATAATTTTCCTGCATTACTGATTGGTAAACTCGCAACAAACAAATCACAAGAGAATAAAGGCGGTGCTGGAATTTTATTAGATTTTTCCGTAAAGCTGGCTCTTAAAGTAAGGAAAGAAATGGGGTGCGCTTATTTGATTGCACATGTTTATCTTGAGAGTATTTCTTGGTATGAAAAAAAAGGTTTCAGAACTTTTATCAGTGATACAAAAAAGAGAGACACAATACCAATGTATCTAGAATTAATATAAAATTTAAGGGCAGAACAATGTTGGGACTCAACATAGAGTATAGGTATATCAGCAGTGGGTAAGGAATTGGGGGGAATGTCAGCAAGCAGTTAGTCCCCCTTCCCAAAAGGAAGTTAGGTATATACTTAGGGGGTACGAGGATAGGGGGAACACAGTATGCAATAAGACCCCCTTCCTAACTAAAGATATTTAAACATTCGGAGATATATTTATAAATAGAAACAGGTGTTATTATATATGGGGATTGAGGTAATAGATGTCTTATTTAAGGAGAAGGCAATTAGGACCTTCCAGGAATACTGTTCGACCTACGTTGATAAAGGCAGTATTCGGTCTAATTTTACCTATGATAAATCCGATAATTCATACAGTTCGTGCAGAAACAGGTGCAGATATGGGTGACCCTGCAGGTAGAGTAGTTGAAAGAAGAGAAGAAAGTCCAGATATGCGTGAAGGAGTAAAGATGAAAATTACTCCTGTTAAAGCTCCAGAAACGATTTTTAAAAGTGTTGAACAACTTGATATAGCGTTCACAGGAAAACCGAAAACTTATTACGTAAACGATGGAAACGAAGTGAAACGTGCTGCACACGCATTAAATCTTATGAATGGAGGTGCACAATTTACTGCACTTGAAACGCAAGGAGTAGTCCCATTGACCGTAAATCCAAATGATCCAAAATTTAAAAAAGCAGTCCAAGATCTTCAGGATAAATTAATAGAATTGAAGTTATTGAAGAAAAGCGACCTTGAATTTCCTGTACAACCTGGTGAAAATACCGCAATTCTTCAAAAACAAGGTATTGATCTAACGAAATACTTTTATGGTAAATTAAATCAAGCAACTGTAGATGCTTGGTACGAATGGACACTAAAGTTTAATGGAGATGGAAAAAAACAAACTGGAGAAATACAAGAAGCTGGAAATCTAGTACAAAGTACAAATAGAGAAGAAGTTATGACAGGACTTGGAACTTATGCTAGATATGGAATGATGACTACTGTTGTGGCTGTTGCTAGTAAATTAGTAGAAAAATCAGATGATATTAAATTATTAGAAAGGTTATCCGAATTTTGTGCTGAACAATTATATGTTTGTAGGGACAAGGGATATAAAAAACAAGAAAAAGAGTTAAGCCAATTATTTGATAGAATAACTAAAAAGATGGGGGAAATTGCTGGAAGGAAAGTAGAAGCTGCCAAAAGAATTGAAGAAGAACGACCAGGACTTTTAAGAATGGAAATAGATAAAGTATTTGACCCAATGCTTGCTGGAAGTCAACGCGATGCAGCAAAAGCACTTGAACAAGCCGATAGATTGGATCAAGCAATTGTTGCATTGTCCAAGAAAAATGATAGAGGAAAGGCGCTACTTGATCTTGATGCATGATACCAAAAAATTCACGGGGAATTGGAAGGTGCTTTCAAAGATCAT
>DATDTS010000051.1:0-2477 GCA_035290745.1 Candidatus Bilamarchaeaceae archaeon
TGTGTCATTGTATTTACCTCGGTTCTGGTTCAGGAACAGCAAATAGGCCATGAATAGTTTGCGCTTTGTGTACAGCTTCAACGATTTCTTCATATCCTTTAAGCACACACCCTGACTTTAGTGCATTTAAAAGTACGGGATCCGGCTTTTTAAGATTATGGATGAAGTCTTTGGGAGATTGTCTTACAAGATGAATTGGTTTTAATGATATGCGAGAATGAAACTCAATTTCTTTTTGTATTGCCATCTCTTCTTTTTGCTGGTAGACCAAGACTAGATCAATATCGTTGGCTTTTTCATAGTTGCGTATGGCAGAGCCGAATATAATTACTATTTCTGCAAGCGCGCCCAATTTTTCAAATTCAAATAACCATCTCTTGGCTTTTTCCCGCGCTTTTTCCATGAGAGCAACTATAACTCGCTGTCGCGCATAAGTATTATTAAGGTCAACTTTATAGAAAATTGCTTTACCATACTTCCTGCTGATTACCATTTCCTGTTCTCGTAACTTCTTTACTATTTTTAAAGCCCCCCTCGAAGTAATACCTACTTTCTTGGAGAGAGAAGAGGCGTTATAATCTTTACTATAATCGGCAAATAACAAGAGCAGTACATCTCTTTCTTTAATGGACAACGGGGGCATGTTAGTTCACATATAGGAACTATCAGTTCATATATAAAGATTGCGGTTAATTGCCAGTAGATGACCACATTTAGTTTACTACTTCGTATATTTTAGTTAAAATATATCCAATCCATTATTTTTCGATTTTTCCCTCAAACCTATTTTTATAATTTAACAAACGTAAGAAAATAATCGGTGATTTTCCATTAATTTTAGGGCCGATCAGCTAAAAATAAGAGTAATTTACAGGATTTTTCCCGCTACGTCTTCAAAATAATCATAATGTGCTGGATAAATCCTGCCTACTTTAGCCATATAAATAATCACATTTGTCTTAAAATTAGCGAGAGTGAAATCCTCACCTAAAGATATTTGGAAGCACCTCCAAATATTGTAAACAAAACAAGTTATCATAAACAAGAAGTATCTTATTTTTGCTTTCGTCGAGGTTGTATAAACTCTGATATCATCAGTAACCCTGTAAATTGTTTCAATCCCCCAACGTTTCTTATAACGTTTGACATAAGCTTCTGCCGACTTTAATTTGACATTTGTGGCAAAAATCCAATCATATTTCTTACCTTCATACTCAAACTGCTTAATCAAAACAAAGTTTGAACGCACTTTGTAATTAGTGTTGTCAGGGTTATACTTCTCCTCACGATTTATCTCTTTAAATTCACCGTCATTCATAGATGCAAAGTGTTCTTTATACCAATCACCGCTTTTCTTCCAGAAAATCAAATAAGGCAAATTTAATTTTTTAAGTTTGTAGATAACTCCCCAAGAAGTAAATCCTCTATCGAAGAGGATTAACTCTAAAGACAAATGTTTCTTTACATAGCTTGCCATTTGATAAACATAATCTTCTATATACTTGCCACTAGCAATTATTTTTCCGTCGATAATATACTTAGTCCCATTGTTGCAAGTTATGGCAACAGTAAGAAATTCGTAATAATATTCCGATTCTTTCGCTATGCTGCCTTGGTGAAGATATAATTTGTCTTCCGCTTTTGAGAACTCTCCATAAAAAGCCTCTTTAGTCGTATCAAACGATAGGATCAAGTGGCGGTTTCTGCTGAAGAGCTTCAGCAATCGGAGAAATCTAGATGTATGCTGCTGGAAGCACGTTTGAATTTGATCAAGTGTAGTGCCATCAAGCTTTCGATATATCACTTGACTTTTGCTGACCTGCCCGCTGGACTTGCAGGATTCATTGACAAAAGCCAAATTCGTTGCCGCTGTGATCAGTGTTGAAGTTATATTTTGTATTGAAACTTCATTTTTTCGGGGTTTTGTGGTGATTAATTCTTTGGTTAATTGATTGATTATTGCCTCTTTTTCCATTTTACTGTGTTACAACACAGTAAAGTATTTAAATATGATGAAATTATACCCTCTAAAATGAAAGCAAAAATAATAACATACTACATTGCCCACAGACCTGCCTCAATTAGAAGCAAGTTGAACAGAGAGCTTAATGGATACAAAGATATTTCTCATGGGGGGAGATATAATTATAGAAGACAGGGAATACTAGATGGCATACTTCATAGAAAACCTGCAAAGAACATCATAATTATCCCCATTGAACCAGCAAAAGTAGTTTTACAACTATTGGAAGAATATGAGGCAAAAATAAGCACAATTGATATCCAAATTGACAAAGTAGAATTTAAGAAATAATGTGGTCATCTACTGACAAGAGAATAGGTTTAATAACCTTTCTCCTTTCTGGCACTATCCGTTTCGTGAGTGATATTGCGTAGAGCACGAGCAAAGCCAAGAGGTGAGGCGAGCTAATCTATTCGTAAGACAAAGATTAAGTTGCTTTTTCTTCATTTGCTTA
>DATDTS010000052.1:0-4318 GCA_035290745.1 Candidatus Bilamarchaeaceae archaeon
GGTTACTAGCTCAACCACTTTGTTTACTGCATACCTAACTACATTTCTTTCTTCTTCTGTTAACTCAAATCCATATTTTGCTGCATATGCATAGACCTCTATAACGTGGCTTAATACTCGCAAATACTCTTCTGGCTGTAGTCCATTTTCTTCAGCATACAAAACTTGTGTCATGTGTTCTAAATGTTTTCTCATAAGTTTTCTGATAAGTGGTTGATACGCTTCTGCTCCTTCAAAACTTGCTGTTGCAACAATTAATCCTTCGGTCAGGTGTGTATTATAACATGAACCGTATCTTGGTTCCCCTGGTAATCTTGCCTCACCTATAACCTCCATTCCGCCGTCTATCCCCTTATGCATTTCAATACCTTGAAGAAAACTCGCATAAAAAGCATCATCAATCCTATCTTTGATGCCTGGATGTTCTCCCAAATCTATTTGATAATAGTTCCCTATGGTTATCAAAAACCAACCAAGATCAAGTGGCTTTTTTACAATACTATCTACTTCACTAACTTGCGAGTCCAATATTTGTTGAAGGGTTACTATTTTTACCTGCCCACCAATCCTAGTTTGTAACTTAAATTCAGTATCTAACGGAATTCCAGTCCGCGCAAACATTGATAAAAATTGAAATGGGTGGGGTTCTTGAATTAATATCCCACCGTCTCCTGGTTCATAAAAAAACGCTCCATCCTCCATAATTATTTGCGATGCACGCCTCCCACCTAATTCAAAATCCCCATTAACCAACATTTCATGTGCAATGATAGGAGGAGTTGGTACCTCTCTTGTGACTCTTTTTATGAATCCTTTAGCAAAGTCAATTGCTTTGGCTAGTTTTTCACTATCAATAGAAACTGAAGTTTTCCCTACTTTTCTTATATACGCTTCGAAAGCTGGTTTATTTTGAGGGAGAGAATAATACCTCTGTTGTTCACTTGCAGCAGCTACGTGGTCTGGGATATGTAGCGTACTACATCCAGTCAATAACCTTGCTGCAAAAAAAGCAGTGTACGCTGCCTTTACGGTTCCGAACCTATCTGTTGTTTTCAATTCTCTCTTTCTAAGAATGCCATCACCATTTTTTCGTGATTCATTCTTATAGCAAAGAATTTATAAATAATGTGAAAAAGTGGATTAGATCTAACCCCTCCCAAATCTTAAAACAAACTGTGCAATTTTAAAATCAGAATCTGGAAACTGCCCATTACAAGAACAAAACTCGTCAAATAGGGTCTCTTTCTTCTCTTTATGTTCTACGACTAATTTTGTTTTTTTATCAACTACTACTCTATTACTGGATTTCAAACCACCCCTTTGTCATTTTATCACCTTGTTTTTTCACGATCTTTTTATTTATAAATGTTTGTCACAAAACAATCAAAATCCGCCTTTTATATATGAAACCCCTAATGCAACCAATATTATCCCCATTATTTTGCCAACGACATGTAATGTTTGGTTTCCGAACAGTTTTTTTATTCTGATGGAATTTAATAAAACCAACCACGAAGCAAATAATGCCCCTAACAAAGACAGGGCCGTTATAAGGAGTCCATTATCGTTTGAAAGAACAATAATCGTAGTAACAAGACCTGGGCCCGTTAGAAGAGGGGTTGCAATTAGAACTGCAACATCATTAAGATGGTTTTTCTCCTTTTTATTGTGGTTCCCCAATGTTATCCCTAAAACAGTTTCTATTCCTAAAAGGGCTAAAATCAAGCCGCCTGCAAGTTTGAAATCTTTAAGAGTTATATGTAACAAGGATAACAAAAAAGGACCAAGAAACAAAAACAAAAGTGCAATTATTCCAGCAATTGTTACTGCTTTAGTTGCGCATGATTTTCTGTCCTTTTCACTGCTCCTCTCAGTGTAGCTAAGAAATGGAACTATGCTTAGAACAGGATTCATAATAATGAATACTGTAATGAATGTGACTGGCAGTATTGATAGTATTTCCATGAAGGTATTAGGCTGATGTACAATTAAAAATCTCTTGCTTTTTTTACTTTATACACAACCAACTAAGTAATTCCGATTTCATTATCTGAGAGTTACCTCCAATTGAACGTCGTAACGTTCAATGGATGTCATGAACAGCGAACCGTTCATGAACATGCTCGTAATGTCAAGAACGACGTTTCGTTCTTGATCATGTTCGTAATCGATTCGTCGATTACGACATCGGATCGCCGATTACGACACCATAAAACATGGCGATGTTTTATAGGTCGTTTGGTTGTGGATAGTTGATCCAGCTAACAAAGTTGGATCAGTATATGAGTATCTGATCTCTCTTATTAAGCGTCTAAAAATGAGAAAGTATGGAGAACCAAAGGCGGGTATATAAATATTTCCTGCAAGTATTAGAACTATGGCCATTGGCTTGGAAACAACAATAACAAACATTGGTTCTTTTTTACAAAGTATTGCACCGACTGTTTCTATCATTCTCATTATTCTTGGGGGTCTCACTTACGGTCTTGCACAAATGCGGCCACCAGAATCAAGAGGAAAATGGCAGACAACTGCAATAAATCTTGTTATTGGCGGGATAATAATTGGTGCAATTGTTGGTGCTGCTGGTTTGATACAGGAAACCTCTGAAAACTTATTGAAATAGTTTTTTACTAATTTTTTATCTTCTCTCTAATCATTTGAAAAATGCAATGCACGGAAACCATGTACTTTAGTACATGGAGGAGTGCATTTTTCAAATATTTGCTCTTCGGCCATGAAACCACTGCCTTTAGGCTGTGGTGGCCGAATGAGCAAATCATCTCTAGTTTTTTATAATCTGTGTAAAATTAAGAATTTCTTCTTTAGACGTAAAACCAATCTATTCTAAAAATGTTTGTTCATTAGTATATACTATATATTATAAATATATACTAGTATAGGTGAAAATATGCAAGTTGAAGAAGGATTTGAAGAGGTTGTTGATAGGGAAGAAAAACCCCAACCACCTAGTGGAAAAAACAGGCCAGATTTTCGGATAGTACAGGTTGATATTGACAAAGAAGGAAAATCAGTATATAAGAACGTAGGCGGGATGTGGAAGAACGTTTCCAAAAACGGAAATGAATTTTACACAATGTTAATTGGACAAATGAAGTTGCTTGTATTTAGAAATGAAAATAAGTAACACTTAGAAAAAAATTAATCAAGAAGGTGTTTTAGTATGACCGAACAAGAAAAAGAAAAAAAGAAATATTATGTTGAACTGGAAGATTTGCCAGGAATTGGCCCGGCAACCGCCGAAAAATTAAGGCAAACAGGATACACTGACTTTTCAAGTATCGCTGCTGCTGCTCCGCATGACCTTGCAGAGACAGTTGGACTAGGGGTAGAAAGTGCAAAAAAAGCAATTGAGGCAGCAAAAGAGGCAATTGATGTTGGTTATGAAACTGCAGACATCGTCTATGAGAGAAGAAAAACAATTGGAAAAATTACTACTGGTTCGAAAAACTTAGATGACTTGCTGGGGGGCGGGATTGAAACACAGGCAATTACCGAAGCCTACGCGAAGTTCTCAAGCGGAAAAAGCCAACTCGGATTTCAATTATGTGTTAATGTTACCAAACCTGTTGAAGAAGGAGGTTTAAACGGAGGCGTGCTTTTTATAGACACTGAGAATACGTTTAGGCCAGAAAGACTTATACAAATGGCAAATGGAAACGGCGAAGAAATATTAAAGCGAGTTACAATTGCAAGAGCGGAAAACTCGGATCATCAGATGATTCTAGCTGAAAAAGCATCAGAAATAATTGAGGAAAACAACATTAGATTAATCATTGTTGATTCCCTCACCTCTCATTTTAGATCTGATTATATTGGGCGTGGAGCATTAGGGGAAAGGCAACAAAAATTAAACAAACATTTGCATGTTTTACAAAGACTAGCCGAAAAATATAACCTGGCAATTTATTTAACGAATCAAGTAATGGATGACCCTGGAATGTTGTTCGGTGATCCGACAAAACCAATTGGTGGCCATGTGCTTGGACATATGTCAACTTATCGGTTATATTTACGAAAAGGAAAGGAAACAAAAAGGATCGCAAGATTGGTCGATTCACCAAATCTTCCTGAAGGAGAAGCCGTTTTTAAAGTAACTACTGAAGGAATTTGTGATTAATCCTGAATTCGCCAATTCGAATTGGCGCTCGGAAAAACGATTTGAACTTGGCAAGAACATGTAATGTTCTTGACTGTCGTGAAATGCGAAGCATTTCACTCCATGACGGATCAAGTTCAAATATTTGAAATTCAGTTAATGAATTTCAAATAATACTAAAATATTAATTGACTTTTC
>DATDTS010000053.1:0-2240 GCA_035290745.1 Candidatus Bilamarchaeaceae archaeon
TGATGTTTCAAGAAATTTTGTTCTAACAAGTTCGATTTTTTCAAGCTCATCTTGTTCAAAGTCTTTCATTCCACGTGGTAGTTCCAAATTACTGAATCGTTACCAAATAATGATTTAAGACTTTACGAATGAAACTAAATGACCATATCTTATAACTAGGATTTTTTGGGATCTGTAAAGTTGGTGTCGGATCGCTATACTGTAAAAGATCGTCGGGCGGATTAGCAGAATATGTTTTATGGGTTTTACCCTTCGATTTACACTCTACCAACAACCTCTTTAATCATGAATTGAATCATTTGCCATGAGTGCCGAACCGCAAAAAAATGATCATCGTTTAACAGTAAACACGTTTCTTGGAAGTGCGACTTTCACCGCATTGTTTTTTCTACTACAATCTAGAGATACTGTAAAGTATTATGATTATCTAGTTCCAGTTGTTGCTATTGCAAGCATACTTTTTATCATAGTTGCAGTAGCTAGATTGAACATTAACAGTGGAAGAATTGGAACTAATACATATTATGCAACAATAGTTGGTTGTTTTAGCGTATCTGGATTTGTCTTGACACTCTTGAGCATAGTATTATTAATAGCTGGAATCAATTTTTTTTTAGGAATCATTGTGGGAATTTGTACATTCACATTTTTTACCTTGTTAGAGATAACAGCACGTAAATCAAACGTAGTTTCTTAAATCAAATAATCAATAACCATTAAGGTTATTTTGAAATCCAACCCAGTCTCTTTACTGGTTACTTGCGTTCTGAATTAATGTGATCCATTTGTTAGATAGGTTCGAATCATTTTCGATTCATGCTCTTTCTATTAATACCTCATAATTGTTTCAAGGATCAAAATGAGCTACAAGTTATTAGATCATGCAACAGATGCAGTTATTGAAATAACTGCATCAGATCTAAAAGAAGCATTTGTTGTTGCTGGTCAATCTGTTGTAGATATTACATTAGACTCAGAAAAAGTTGAAGAGAAAGAACAAAGAATGCTTAAAGTTACAGGAAAAGATCTGCGATATATTTTGTTTAACTGGCTTGAAGAAGTAAATTATCAGCTAATCACAGAAGGTTTTGCAATTCATAGATTCACACTTGATATTTCAAAAAATTCAGAATACAAGCTAAACGCAACAGCATATGGAGAACCACTTGATTTACAAAAACACCACTTTAGGGTTGAGATAAAGGCACCAACATTTCATGAAATGGAAATAACGGAAGGAAAACAAGTGATTATGAGATTTCTTTTAGACTTGTAATGATTCATAAATAATCAAAGTATGTCTTTTGTATTATGGAAGACCCAGAGCTTGAAAAGATCAAAGAAAAAAAGCTATCTGAGCTTCTAAAAAGACAGACGGAACTCAAGACTCAGCAAGAAGTTGATGTAATTGATCTAAATGAATCAAATTTTGATCAAATAGTTTCAAGTGATACTCCAACACTTGTTGATTTCTGGGCAGAGTGGTGCGGTCCATGCAGAATGATGCATCCGATTTTTACAAGGCTTGCAAAAAAATACACAAAAATTCGTTTTGCTAGATTAAACGTTGATCAGTCACAAAGCATTGCAATGAGGTTTGGCGTACAGGCAATCCCAACATTTATCATGTTCAAGTCTAGTCTGCCTGCGGATAAGATGTTAGGTGCTATTGGCGAGCCAGGAATACATATGATCTGCCAGAAATATTCGTAAAGTAGCAAGTTAAAAAATTAATATCTTCACTGACTTTGTTGTAGAGCAGATGTCCGATACAAAGTTTAGAGGTAATGAACAAGTTTCGATTATAGTTCCAACATATAATGAATCACAAAACATACTTTCCATCTTAAAATCAATTGAGGAAAATTTACCAAAAAACAAACCTGTTGAAACCATCGTAGTAGATGATAATTCTCCAGACGGTACTGGCAATATTGTTGAAGAATACATAAACACTGTTAAAAAAGCGACAGGATACACTGTTGGAGTTATCCGCAGAAAAGCAAAGGAAGGACTAAGCTCTGCAATCCTAAAAGGAATTGAGGGCTCAAAGGGTCAAACCATTATAGTTATGGATAGTGATCGTTCTCATCCTCCAAATATTATTCCAAAAATGGTAGATACACTAGCTAATTCTGAATGTGACATTGTTGTTGCATCAAGATATGTGAAAGGAGGTTCGGTTTCAGGATGGTCAGTAAAACGAAAACTAATCAGCAAGGTTGCAACAAAAATTGCGC
>DATDTS010000054.1:0-26833 GCA_035290745.1 Candidatus Bilamarchaeaceae archaeon
CTCTTGGGGTGAGTTTCATAATTATCTACTCGCTGTCTAATCTTATAAATCCGGAAGATGGTCTCTGAATTTTTTTGAATAAATTTTATCACAGTTTTTGAAATCTATGTTGCTGTTTTTGTTTTTCAAATAGTCCAGGAATCCATTTATCTTAAACTCTGGAAATGAGGATATGCCCTCAATAATCATTTTCTCGTTGCCACACTCGACTACTAAGCAATAATTTACTGCTGCGAATCTTTCAGCAATCATAAGGTTTTTTTCGTACTTCACTTCTTTTATTTATCTCAACTATTTGGGGTGCACTAAGAAACTTATGGTATGTGACGTTATTTCCTTCTACTTTAATTTTTCCTCCAAAGTGAAATGGTGCAGTGATGAGACCAATCATTGCGACTATTGCAACTTCAATTTCGAAAAAACTTACTGACACACCCAATCCTTCGATTGGAGATTTTTTGAAGAAAATGAATTCAATTGCATTGCCTACTGAGGTTGCTAAAGCCGCTGGAATTGCCACTCCCAAAAACATTATAATAAATACGAATCCCATTACAGTCAAAAAAGTCTGGGTTGTTCTTTGTATGATCATAAATAAGTACGTAGTCAGGAATTGATATAAATATTTATGTTTTTTTAAAAACTAAACTTTTTTATATTCTTTTCCACTTACTCTATATATGGTTTCTAAAAACGCGAAAGTCTTGGCTGTATTGTTCCTTTGTTTTCTAGTATTTGGTTGTATCAAACCAAGCCCGGATCCCCAAAACATATCAAAAAACGATTCACCAATTGTTGCAAATCAATCAATCGCAAATGAATCAGATAATAGAACAATTCAAATGACACAGGATCTATGTGAACAAAGCGGAGGCAGATGGAATGAATGTGGTTCAGCATGTGCTGGCGAACCACCAGGAACAGTTTGTATCCAATCTTGTGTTGAGGTTTGCGAATGTGAAGACTCATCTCAATGCCCAGAAGGATTTGAATGTAAAAAAAGCCCACCAATCGAAGGGAGGGTTTACAATGCAGGTGTTTGTAAGCTTCTTGAAGGGTGAAAACCAAAATCTAATGTTTTAATATATTACCTCATATTATTATTGTATGGGGTTTAAGTTCAGCAGATTTCTTTTTTTTCTTATTCTTCTTTCTATTACAATATTTGCGGTTGCAGATTCATATGAAGATGATGATACCTCTGGTACTGCAACTACCATTCTAGTTGACGGAACAATTCAACATCATACCTTTGATCCTGCAGGTGATGCAGACTGGTATGTTTTTACCGCAGCAACCACTTCAAAATATCTTATTGCAACAAATAATCTTTCTGGTGGTGCAGATACAATTATACGTCTTTATAAGAGTGATGCATCCACTTTGTTCGGATATAATGATGATGTTTCATATGGTATAAATCTTTCATCTGCAGTTTTGTTCGTACCAATAGAAAATGGGACATACTATCTAAAACTCACAGACTATAGCAGTTCCTCTGGAGTTGGGTATGATATTTATGTTAAAAAACTCGGTCAACTTCAAGCATATGTTCTTTCCCCTAATATAAGTACTTTGTTTAACCAAAGTCTAACATTCAACTTCTCTGCCGGGGTAACATGCGTTAATGGCAACTGTTCTGGAATAACTGCAACTCTTGATCCTAAAGAAGAAGAAAAATACGTGGTCAAAACAGATTCAGAAATAATGTCGGATATAGGGGAAAAGGGGAGTTCGCAAGTAATTGTAAATATAAAAGAAGGGTTTGATGCAAATGATGTAATTGCTGATGTAAAAGGAAAGAAAGACAAATCAAACAAAGACCTGTCCGACTATAAAGCGAAAAACATTGGTTCTAAAAAAACCTGGTTTTCGAGTGATATCACAAATGATACGTTAGATATACTATTAAATGACCCGCGTGTTGAAAGTATTATTTATGATCGTGAAGTAAAGCTTTTGCTTGACAGTTCAATTCCTTTGATTAATGCAACTCAGGTTTGGTCTCAAACTGTTAATAATATTCCTATAAACGGTACTGGAACAACAGTATGTATTATTGACACAGGTATCAACTATAACCACGCAGCCATCTCAGGTGCTTATCTTGGTGGTTATGATTATGTCAATGATGACACAAACCCAGCAGATGATCATGGGCATGGTTCTCATGTTGCAGGAATAGTTGCATCAAGGGACAGTACCTATCGTGGTGTTGCCCCAGGTGCCAAAGTAATTGCAATAAAGGTTTTGGATTCTGCTGGTAATGGGTATACTAGTGATATTATAAGTGGCGTAGAATGGTGCACCAACAATGCTTCTTTGTATAATATCTCAGTAATCAGTATGAGCCTTGGATACGAAGCTATCCCACAAAGTGTTTCATGCAATACTGATTCGCTGGCAAGCAGCATTACCTCTGCTATTGCTGCAAATATTACTGTTGTTGTTGCATCAGGTAATGATTACTATGGTTATACTTCAAGTACTTTACAAGCGATTAGTTCTCCTTCATGTATTCCTGGTGTGATCTCTGTTGGTTCAACTACCAAATCTGATGCCTTTTCATCTTTTGGTAACCGCGCAATGATTCTTACCTTAGTTGCACCTGGTTCAAGCATAACTTCTGCTGATTATGATGGGACGTTTGTCAGTATGAGCGGAACTTCGATGGCAACCCCACATGTTGCTGGTCTTGCAGCACTCACACATCAGTTATGGAACCTTACCTATAACCGTAGTCTCAATGCTTCGCAAACAACCAATCTTATAAAATACTCAGGAACACGTCTTCTTGACTCAAGTGGATCGAGCCTTTACTTTTATAGGATTAACTCCTATTCAGCGTCAACTGCAAAAGGCGTTGTTCCTATGAATCGTGGCCAACCTTTTTACACAATCACCCAAAACCCATCAGCATCATTTAATCTTGCTGAAAATGAAAGTATGAATCTAACTTGGAATGTAACCGTAAATTATACCAGCGGAACTTACGCATTTTTTGTTGTTTTCGAGGATCCATATGGAGATTACAATTTATCTAGCTCTGTTAACATAACAATACGTGATTCAGTAGCGCCTTCTATAACTATCTCCTCCCCTGCTAACACTACTTACAATTCCACGAACACCTCCATTCAATTAAGCAGTTCAAGTTCTGATGCGGATACAATTTGGTTTTATAACGGAACTGCAAATGAAACATATACAACCTCAGTGTATCGCACCTTTAGCGAAGGAAATAACACACTCCTAGTTTGGGCCAACGACACTTCTGGAAATACAAATTCAACAAATGTTTCATTTACTATTGATATAACCGCTCCGAATATTACGAGCATACAAAACGTTTCAATCTATAATGTAACTGCACTTGGTGTTCAGTTTACGGCAACGGATAATCTTAGCGTAAACTGGAGCGTAAACGATACAACTAATTTTGCAATCAACTCAAGCGGGTACCTTAGCAATGCTACAACCCTTAGCCCAGCAGTATACTACCTTAACGCATCAGCATTTGATTCAGTTGGCAATACGGCGTCTAGATTAATTTGGGTCAATGTTACTGCCTTGCATATAAACAGCATAAGTCTTTCAGCATCCCAGATATACAACGGGACCACCGTACAGATTTACATAAATGCGTCTAACCCTAATGTTACTTGGACAAACATAACTCTTCCAAACAATTCGATTGTCAATCTTTCACTCACAAATCTGGCCAATACGTCTTTTTCCAATACAAACTTAACTGGTACTTACAATCTTGTTTTTTTTATTAATGGTACTGGAAATGAACTTGTAAACACTACCTCATCTTTTGTTGCTTTTAGTTCAACAACATTTGTTGTAAACGTAACAAACTATAATTCGTCCGGCATTAACAGTTCTCTAAACGTTTCCTCAAACACTACTCTTGTTACTGCAAATACCTCAGCAACAGGTAACTTTTCTGTTTCCGTTTTTGATACAAATGTTACATTGCTTTTCTCAGCATATTCAAACAGAATAAGAGTGACCATTAATTCAATTAATGCTTCTTCTGAAGCAAACAAAACCTTTGGTATAGACAATTCTTCTGCACCATCAGGATATCTTGGTGCGTATGCTATTAATAATAATTACACGTTTTCTAATGCAACTGTTTTGATTTATTATGATGATCTTTCATATGATAATGAGGCATCACTTAAATTAAGTTTGTGTGCTGACTGGAACTTCACTAATCGAACCTGTTCCGGAACTTGGGCAGACATTACTTCAAATTCAACGCTTAATACTACCCTAGATAACTTTAGCTATAACACCACAAGTTTTAGCGGATTTGCTATTAGCCAAGGCCCATACTGCGGTGATTCGTCATGCAACAATGGTGAAAGTTGCTCTAGTTGTTCAACTGATTGTGGTGCCTGTGCAGCTGGAGGAAGCGGATCAGGTAGTGGTGGAGGCGGCGGTGGGGGCGGAGGCGGTGGAAGTAGTAGCGGAAGCTCAAAAAAGAACACGACATTAGAACATGTTGAATCAAACTTGCTTTCCTGTATAAATGACGACAGTTGTTCTTTTGATTCAGTATGCATAAACGGGGAATGCAAGACCTTATCTGGTTCTTGTGGCTATGCTGAAAACCACATATGGACCTACTATGAATGCTGTTCTGATGATGTATGCCCTCAGAACTATTATTGTAAAGAAAACATCTGTATCCAGAATTATTCAGTTCCGGTTATCAAAACTGTTAACCAGACGCAAAATGTTTCTACAAACGTAACTATCTCTCAGGATAGATGTTGTTTATTTGGTGTGTGCGAATTAGCTGGGGTTGAAGAAATTGCTGGATCCTGTTGGTACACCCCTTTCTTATTATTCATATTTATTGTTTTTGTATTAGTTCTTTATTTAATCTTAAAACCAAAAAAACCAGGCAAAAAAGAGGTTCAAAAACAAGACAAAAAACAAAGTAAAAAAAAGACTAAAAAACCATTAACAACTTTTTTTTTGTTCCTTCTTTTTTTCGTTTCATTTTTTCATAGCACCAATTCTCTTGTGCATCCGCTTTCTTCATCCTCTCTTACCTCAAAAGATGGGGTTTCAACATTCAGGTTTGAAATCAGGAACATTTACAATTCATCAACAACCCCTTTTAGAGTATCACTATCCTCTAATCTTTCTTGGTTTGACACTAGTCTTTTTGATTACTCTGTTCAACCAGACGGATATCTTAAAAACAATAGCCCCTATTGGGACCTTCCGCCTCTTTTTCCAAATGAAAGCATGGAGCTTTCATTTACAATAAATAAAAAGGTCGGACGCCCTGATAAAATAGAGGTGACAACTGAATCAATTGACACGTGGTCAAACGGTTGTAATTCTTTGTTACCAATAGAAAACACAAGCTATAGTCTTGCATTTCCAGACAACACTACTATCTACTACTCCAAGACCATTAATACCAACAAAACCTTTCTTGTTCACCTTGATTATTACAATGTGTTTGCGGTTTTTGTTGCAAAACCACAATCAAGTGAGGTTTACCTATCCTCAGACGTTTCAATTATAAAAAATGTCATTTCCTCATATGTAAATCTCTCTGCTTCAAAAGTTGTTGCACCAAAAATCGATTTAAGGCTCTTTTCAAGATCAATTATAAAAGGAAACCAGTCAAAAAATGAATCTGAGTTTGACTGCCTTGCATTAACTGGCATGGACCGTTATCCCTGTTTGGATAGGGAAAGCTGCCGCTACGCATGCAAGTCAGTTAATGTTTGTTCGCAAGTGGCACAGGGATGGGATTTTATTGATACTATTTATGATTATAACCAAACAAGAACTGATGTTAACTCACAGATCGACAAATCTTTTGATGATGCTTCTAGTTTTATTTCTAGTCCTTCTTATTATAACACAAAAAAAGCCTTAGATAGTTTAATACAACTCAACACTGTTGAAACTGAGTTAATCTATCATGGCATGTTTACTTCATATGGTTTTTGTTCGTCTCCTGATTTTTCGCTCCCTTCACAAATAGAAGTGAAAAGGCAGTTGATAACTTATCTTGATTCATATTGTGTTTATGGAGAGGAAGATCGAATTGTTAATGAAAGCTTAACTGCAGCCTCAAAACTTTCTTCTTTGATAAATAAAAAACCACTGGATTTTTCTCTTGCTAACTCTACTGCTGCTCCAGTTAATATTAGTACTCTAGAATTGGAAAATAAATCTGTGAACTCCTCTTTTTCTTCAGCTCCAGAGAATCTGAACCCAACAAGTCCATCTGCATGCTGTTTTGCTGGCATCTGTGAAATTGGAGGGGTTGAAACAGTTTACAATATATGCTGGGAGTGGTGGGTCGTAGGTATAATATTACTTTTATTAGTTTTTTTCCTTTCTATACTTACTCATCATGTTGTTAGAAAAATTTGAAACACGATCTTGTTTACATCAAATCCTTGCACAATTCAGAAACATCAATATTGTCAAGAGACTGGTCAACTAATTCTTCTTTCTCAATTTGTGGCAGAGTTTCCTCAAAAGTTTGTCTTTGTTCTTCATAGAAAATGCCAATCGGTACTTTTTCAAAATTTGTTGCCTGTTCTTCATAGGCCTTTTCAAGGGCCTTTAGTTTATCATTTTGGTTATATCCTGCTTGCTGTAAATCATAAACTCTTTGCTGGTACCATTCATACGAATTGTTTTTATTAAAAGTAACACAAGGCTGGAACACATCAACAAGTGCAAATCCCTTGTGTTTTATTGCCTTCATGATTATCTCTTTCATATGTTTCATATCCCCGGCCCAGGTTCTTGCAACAAATGTCGCTCCTTGTACTATTGCACTTGCCATTGGATTAAAAGGCACTTCATGATTTCCAAAAGGGGATGTTTTTGTTTTCAAATCCTTTTTAGTTGTTGGAGAGGCCTGTCCTGTTGTTAACCCATATATCTCATTATTATGAACAATATAAGTTAAGTCATAATTTCTTCTGCAGATATGGACAAAATGTTGAACACCTTCACCATAACCTCCACCATCCCCAGCCATAACCAGTACTGTTAATTTTCTATTTGCTATTTTTATTCCAGAACCAAGAGGAAGGGCACGGCCATGAAGTCCCTCATAACCATAAGTGTTAATATAATGCGGTATTTTCCCTTGGCATCCAATATCTGATACAAGTACAACATCTTTTGGATTCAATTGTAGCTCATTAATTGAACTTTTTATTCCCATTAATATGCCGAAATCACCACAACCTAAACACCATTGTGGTTTATCCTTTACTCCGAAATCTGCAAGTGCCATTTAAATCACCTCGTGATTTAAATTATTGAAAAAATCATTTTTCAATGCCATAGTATCACCTAAGCGGTATACCTATCAGGATTATAATATTCATATTCCTGTTCAGTAACAGCGATTTTTCTCTCTCCCTTAAACTTACTCTTAACTAACTTCTCTGTTTTTTCTATAATCTCCTCTGGAAAAAGAGGTCTTCCATCAAATCTTAACAAGTAAAAATCTGGCTGCCAGCCTGTGAATTCCCTTAATACGCCTGCAAACTGTGCACTGCTATTATTCTCAACCATAATTGTTTTTTTGCATGATTTTAATATTTTATATACTTCTTTTTCATCAAGAGGATAGAGATGTGTAAAGTGTAAAATATTTACCTTTTTTAGCTTTTTTATTGCATCCATGCAAGGCATTTTTTGGGATCCCCAAGTTACAAGTGTTACTTTTGCATCTTCTGGTCCATAGAATTTTGGAAGTTCCATGTCTTTTAAAATATGCGGTACCTTTCTGTTTCTCTTTTCAACTTCTTCTACCCTTTTCGAAAAATCCTCAGTAGTAAAACCAGTTTCATCATGGGTATACGATGATGCAACATGCTGACCATTTGATTCTCCAGGGAATGCCCTAGGTGAAACACCATCTTCAGTAATCAGGTATCGCTTATATCTTTGTGTCTTTTCGAGTTCTGGTAAATTCCTTGCAATCTTTCCCCTCTCAATTTTAATCTTTGAAAAGTCAAACTCAGATGAAAACTGGCTTTCTGCAAGAAACTTGTCATTAATAAAAAATACAGGAAGCTGGTATTTTTCTGCAAGATTAAGCGCCTTTGCGCACAGCTCAATTGATTCATCAACGTCTCCTGGAGCTAGGATTATCCTTGGGAAATCCCCTTGTGATGAGTGTAATACCATTCTTAGATCCCCTTGTTCTGTCCAGGTTGGCATTCCAGTGCTTGGGCCAACCCTTTGTGCTAAGAATATTACAAGCGGAGTTTCTGCAATTGCTGACAATCCAACAGTTTCAGTCATTAATGCAAATCCCCCTCCAGATGTTCCAGTCATTGCACGCACACCTGCATAAGCAGCACCAACTGCATAATTAATTGCAGAAATTTCGTCTTCAGTATGTTTTGTAACAATATTTGCCTTTCTCTCATTTGTCATAAGATAAGTAAGTACTGAGGACGCAGGCGTCATCGGGTATCCAGAATAAAATTTTAGCCCTGCTTTTATTGCCCCAAGGCAGGCAGCTTCATTTCCCCCAACAAACATTTTCCTTTTATCTGAAACTGGTTTTACCTCTTTTATTATCTGATTTTTGAAATTTTCGTGAATGTAATCAAACCCTCTTTTTGCAACTTCAATATTTTTATTAATAATTTCATTTCCTTTTCTGCTAAATTCATCAGTAATCGCGCCATTCAAAAAATCAAGTGGATAATTAATCAATGCAAGTGTTGCACCCATAGCAATGACGTTTGCCATTCTTTTGTCTGCTTGTGTTTCCTCAACTATCTTTCTAAGAGGCAGGGGAAAAAGCTTAATATCCTTTCTTATCTCATATTTCGAAATATCAATAATTGAGTCGTAGATGAGCCCACCATTTTTTGAGATCTTATCTTTATGAAACAATACTGAGTGTTTGTTTAATGCAATAACCAAATCTGTTGTTTTGGTAGGCGCCCAGATTTTTTCATCAGATGTATGCACCTGATATGTGTTGTGGCCACCTCTAATCAATGAAGGATACTCTGGATAGCCTACAACATGCAAACCTCCTCTTGTAAAGAGTTTGCCCATTGTTCTTCCTACAACCGCAGTACCCTGTCCTGCGGCTCCTGCAACTTTTAGTGTAAATTCCATTCTGTTCACTTATCTATCTGAAGGATTCGTCTATTTCTTAGGAATTTGTAACTTAATACTTTAAAAACTATCTAACGGTGGTTCGGCATTAGTCGGATCAGTCATCCACTCCCTCCTTCGGTCTTCTAACCACACAAATATACCTATAACAACATTTATAAACACTTTTGCGCCTAATATAAGAATGGCACAAGTCTTATCCTTTGCAGATCATGTAAGAAGAGAAAGAAGACAACCAGGTGGGCAGTTTAACCCGTCTAAAGTTGCTCAGAGATTTCAGCCAGATCAATATCTTGTTTATGCAGCAGAGCCAGGTCATAACCATCAGGTAATGCCTGCTTTTCAACTTCAACCTAAGGTTTCAGACGAACTCGTTAAAACTATGTCAGCTATGCCAGCAGGGTTTCCAACTGTATTTCAGGGAGACGGACCAATGGTTATGGATATAGTTGCCAGTGCTAGAAGGGTTGCGCAAGGAACTAGCGATTTAGTATCTGGGTTAGCAGCATATTTTGAAGTTCATAGATTTGAATCTCCTTTTTCAGTAGGTTCTCCCCAAGAAATGGTAAACTGGAGAATTCAAAATGGTTTGAATCCCTCGCAGATTCAAATATTTGAACGTAGTTCAAATGGTTTTGAAGATTTGCAAACTGCAGAGAGGATATTGTCAAGAAGAGCTCCAGGTCCAGTTATTCCAGTAACCCCACTTGATTTGTCATTAGTTGCATGTGCAGTTGCACGAAGGCTAAATAAAGATGCATTTTTAGCACAATTAGATATTTTAATTCCAATACCAGAAACTGATGGTAGTGTTAAATCAGATATAATTGATATGCAAGGAGTTATTGGAGTTTGTGTTGTTGAAGCAAACGGCGAATTAAGAACACTTATCCCAGCTATGGAGTCAACACGGATAACATTAATTCCAGCAGCTGATCTTTTAGGCAATGTTCGTACTCATCCAATAACTGGTCTACCAGTTTATCTTCCAGATATACAACCATCAGGAGAATATGTTTCACCAAATCCACATCCTCCTTTAAGTGCAGTTACTGTTTTGTCTGATGGCGTTGCACTTACAATAGCATACATGTCACAATCTGATATTTCATTTGCAAAACTTATGAGAGAAGTTCAACAAAGAGAAGGAGTTTTACAACCAAGAACATGGATCAAAAAGAACAGAATGCCTTTTGAAGAATACAAGCAAAAGATGGCCGAAGTATTAAAGCCATTAGATGATGCGATGTATTTATCACCTGAAATTGGCGCTCTTCATGGTGCATTAGTTTCAACATTTGAATTTTATATGGGATGTTATCAACAAGGAAGTTTGCATGTTGAGCAAGTTTCAGAACTACTAGGTCAACTTTTTGGAGTATTTAAGACCGGGTTTGAAGTCATTTCACAATATGGTGGAAATGACAAAATAATTAGGGAAACAGTGATTGCAATGCACAAAACTCTTCTTATAGCGGTTATGCATGACAAATTACAACAAAAGCATTTTGATATATTCGATGCTGCAATAAGAAAATCACTCGGCGATTCTTTTCCTAATTATGATATGGAGCATGTTAATGATCCGCATGTTGAAGAAAGAAAACCAAAGCTTGTTTTAGTTAAGAAGTGATTTTGTGTCAACTCTTAAATTCGACCCAAGTAAAACAAGAAGACCACAGAAAATAAAACTTAAAAAAGCCCCACATTTTTATACTGTTCAATACGAAGTTTTGGATTTATCAGAACAGCATTTTAGAAAGGGCCCAAGACTTTTGTCTGTTCCAGTAGTTTTTCGAGAACAAGATGTCCCCACTGTTTTATCCCATCTAACTGATCATCAATTATCTGCTGATCCTTTTTTAGCCGGAGAAAGAGTTATGGAACTCGCTAGGGCAATTAAACAACTCTCAGTAAAAACAGGGGTTAGCGAACTAGAGTTGGTTGCAACTATTTGTCAACCAAATAATCGAAGGCCAGTGTCTTTTGATGGTCAACAATTAATTGAATTCTTACTTCCTTTTTCAACTTATGGTTGGGATGATCAAATGGCAAGTGGCTACAAAGGCGAACTAATTACTGCAGAGTCAATTCTTTCAAGACCAACTCAAACTAGCAAAATCGCTGAAAAAACGCCTTCTGTTTATTTAGATTCATCAGAAGAAAGTTCGCTTATTGCAATTGCCCTTGCCCGTGCTTTAGCATATAACGCATTTTTGGTTAATCTAGTAATTCCTTTTGTTGCTGATATCGGTAATGGTTTGGAGACATTTGTATATACCAGAGAAGGGGTTGGTATAATCGATCCAGATGGCGGGGTAACAACGTTTGTTCCATTAACTCCAAGCACCTCTGCCTCACACGGCTCTCCAACTTCTGTTCAGGGCAGGTTATTTTCTTTTGATCGACACCCACATGTAAACGAGGTTAATCTATTCTCCAATACTGTTAGTCTAGCCATGTCAAAAATTCTAGAATCAAAATCAAGGCTCAAATTATTAAGAACCAAAGTAATGGAATCTCAAGGGGTTAGGGGGTATTTTGGATTTCATAAAGGAGGAATCTCATTTTCAGATTTCATGCAAGAGTTTAATGGGGTTCTAAAATCTTTAAAAGAAGCAATGGAATTAACTGGTGCAATCCAAAAGCCAATTTCGTCATTAGTTGATTGTATTAGATATGTTGTTTATGAATATGCAAACGGAAATTTAACAGTTCTTCAAGCCAACAAAGCAATTGAAACTGTTTTTGATGCATTGAGGTCAGATCCACACAGAAGAGAAACGTCCCAAAACATTCCAAAATTCGTGGATAAAGTCAAATGGAGTCGATTGTTAAGTCCACGCTATGCACAAGCATCAGTGGTTTATCTTACTGAAATAATGGATAACATTCCTGACCACTGATCGGACTCTAATTCAAAAATTCATCATAAATTTTTGTTACAATCAGTTTTTCACATTCTGCCTTACAATTCAAAATTGATGAAACACTTGGATTTGTTCTTCCATCATCACCAGAAACAAGCTCCTTAATATAAGTTCCAGCCTCTGTTGTAAATAATATTTCGACTGTTTCATTGCTTATTTTTTTTGTCGCAGCATCAAGTACCTTTCTTTTCCTAATTTTATCTGCTCTTCTATGGGCAACTCTTGTAGGGGTTCTTTGTTCTATAATCCTGTTTTTTAGTGCCATGATTTTTTCAATATCCTGCTCATTAATTTCCTTCTCAATTTTGATTACTGCTGAATATTGTTTATTAAAATGAGAATTTGATACAAGTTCAACCCATGTCCTGTCTACAAATTTTAGGTCGTAAACTTCAACCTCCTTTTTAAGCCCATTCTTCAGGTCATCCTCTATTAAACCCAAACTGAAATCCATCTCTTTTGGGGCAATCAATTCAAATACAAACGGTCTTCCTGCAGTGTTTGTAACATCCGTGTCTTCCCTTCCAGATGCATGAAGAAAATAATTCCTACAATTGCAGTATTTTCTAAAAACCTCACCAATAATCTCTTCAATTGACTCGTAATTCTTTCCTTTTTCCCCACATTCTGAGCATCCCTTTCCGTTGCATCTTTTACATGCCCATCTTGTTTGTGAAATGCCAGCAATTAATTTCTTGTATCTTCCAAAGACAAACAAACCTTCTGTTTCTTCGTGATAGCTCATAGTTCTAAGATCAAAAACAAAACGATTTGGAGATTTTGTTGAATACTCGGAACCTGTTTTTTTTATTATGTGCGATACTATTTTTTTGTTCACGTAGTTCTTTATACTCTCAGAAAAATCGGTTTCCCACACTTCCTCTTCGTTTACAAGCCATTTCTTTGGAATGAACGTTGAAATGCAAAATGTTTTATGTTTTTTAAAATTAGTTTTTTCTAAGAATTCTTCTAACCCTTCAAGTTTGTTATTACAAATATAACATTCCTCTTTAGATTCATCAAATTTTCTATGATGAAGCTGGTTGCAAAAAGAACAAAGTTTCATAGCCCAATATCTCTGTGAGGTTCTGAAGGTAACTCATGCTTTAGCCTGTATCCTTCAATAATCAAAGAGGCTCTTTTAACTTTTTTAGCCCGCTCCCCTTTTTTTTCGTTCATTATTTTTGAAATATATAATCCAAAATCTGCTAAGGTGGTAGATCCATTACTAACCATGCTCTTAAGAATTTCAATTACCAATCCCTTTCCCTCAAGATCATTTCCCCAGACAGTTAATGCAAGTGATGCCTGATTTATGAAATGTGTTTTATCTGATTCACTCATAATCTTCCATCTCTCAACTATTAGAGTTTTTGTTTCCAAATCAACGTTTTCAAACACATCCATTTACCCCACCATCGCACTATCATCAAGCTTAATTTTTTTTGGATTATTGTTTCCAGCAGCGTTTTCAAATGTGTCTGCCATTGCAAGTATCCACCCAACTGCTTCTTCATTCGGTTTTATCCTTTTTTGCGTTTCTGGATCTACTACAACTGGAACGAGGTTTTTTGGTCTAACAGGTCTTCTTGCTGCTAGTGCCGTGTCTGCATACCCTTTAAGTGTGTTATCAAGATTTGCTCCCTCAGCCCCTCTTCCTTTTGTCTGCACTGCTTCTTGGACAAGCCCCCATATCTGTTCAAATGTAGTTGGTTTTTCCCTTCTTTTTTTTTCTACTTCTTGTGGAGCTACCATTTTATCAATTCTATTTCTCTTGAAAAGCTTATAAATTTCACCATTTAGAAAAACGAATCCAAACTTTGCTGTTTTCCACCAACTTTTAGGTCTTCCTCTTGATACCCAAGTTCTTTTAATATTTTCATGACTGCTGGGATAAGCTGATTATTCAAGTAGTACTCAACATCATAGTTCTCTGCATATTCAAGCAGTTCTGCTTTTTCTGAAATACTTTTCCCATTTTTCGTCACCACATACCTAATTACACTGCCTTTCTGTATCTGCATTCCCCTTTTCTGTGCTTTCAAAGCTGCAGATATCTCAGGACTTTTAATCTCATACTGGGAAGGAGGTTTGCTAATTTGTGTGCTTATTGCAAGGTCTTCCAGCTCAACTTTCCCCTCTTTTAATTTTTTTATTATCTCTTGAACGATATTAACCGCCTTTTCTTTACTGCCTTCCTTTAAAATTGCTTCTAAGACCCTCCTTTGGGTTCTTCTTGCTATTCCAGACCAATCTCTTCTAACAAGTTCAAAGCCCCTTATTTTTATTCTTCCTTCTTCATCAATTAATGCATATTTCTTTTTTGCCCCAACTTCTTTTCCTCCTATCTTTTTAGTTACAAAGACGCCTCTTGGATAAAACGCTTCAAGCTCAAGCTCCATTTTTTCGGGAAGTTTTTTGTTTACTGTTTCCATGAATTGCAGTACCTCATCCTTTTTCTTGTACAGCATGAATACTGAATCAGTATCACTATAAAGTACTTCAAGCCCGTGTTTTCCGGCTTCTTCTATTGTTTCAAGTATATGTTGCCTTCCCCACGCAGTTGTACTAGATCCACACTCTCGCGAGTACCATCTTGCTCTTGGATAAGCACTAAATCCGTAAAAACTGTTAGCAAGTATCTTTAGCGAGAATTGTCTTGCGTATAATCTTTTATACTCTTCAGAGTCCTTGTCAATTTTTTTCAATTTCTTTTTTATCTCAGTTCTGTAATCAACTAATTCTTCCAGAACGGATGGGATCAATCCCATAGGTTTTTTCAAGAATTTTGTTCCTTCTGGTGAAACATTCACATTTTCATCATCATTAGTAATTGTTTCTGGGCTAATATTATAGGAAATTATTATCGATGGATACAATCCTCTAAAGTCCATAACCGCGATATTTTCATATATTCCTGGTTGGGGAAGCTTGACATACGCTCCTTGAATTGGATTTGAAAGTCTTTCTTGGATTGTCCCAGCATGAGGTTTTGGAGGAATAATCATGTTTCTCTTAATTGAATTGAACATCAATAGCTGTTCTACTAATTGGCCACTTGTTGAAAGACTGACATCAAAAAGTGGCATTTTTGTTATTATGCTTAGCTCTCTAAAGATCGGAAGAAATTCATTAGCAATCTCAAGAGTTGAGGTTGCATCCATTAAGGAGTAATCTGCCAATTCATCAATACTATTGCTGTCCCATATCTCCCAGATATTAAGTCTCTGAACCATTTTCTTTTGCTTACCGGTTAGTGCGTTATAAACAGCTTCGAGTGTATACTGGTTTGTTTTAACAAGTCCAATAAAACCAAAGAACCTAGCTGCAGGATAGAGGTCAACGTGAATTCTTCCTTTTGTTTTAACTCCTTTAATTAATCCCTTGTTTATTCCTTTTATTTTTCCAGGCCACATTCCAAAATAACATTCTGCTTTTGTTGCCTCAGTACGTTTTTCGAGATAAGGAAGGTCAAAATTTGCTGAATTGTATCCAGCAATTACATCTGGATTTTCTTTTTGTAATACCTTATGGAATTCTTCAAGCATTTCTTTCTCGTCATTCTTTTTTGTTACAAATTCTCTTTTTGATTCTTTGTATGTTACAACGCCTTTTGTTTTTCCAGCCCAGCTTATCATTATTGCAGGGTCTATTTGTTCACGTGGCGCACCGCGAGGATTATACGTTTCTATATCAAATGCAAGAACGGATAAAGACATCTCTGTTTCTTTCTGTTTTATTATTTTTGTGATAAACTTTCCTTCTCTGTCATAAGTTATTAAAGAAAAAGGCACTAACTCAAAGTCAAACATAAATCTTTTTGCAAATGGAATTGAATACTCATAACAATTGAATGGTATTGTTGCTTTTAATTCAGGGACATAAGATGGTTTTTTACAATATACTCTAAGAAGTTTTTTTTCTGTTCCATTGACTATCTTCTTAACTTCTTCAACTCTGTCAACACGTGCTGTTTCGCCTGTTTTTGTCTGGGCTTTTACTCTAGCTATAGTTTCTTTTTCCTTTGATGGTGCATCGACATAGAAATAGGGTTCATATTTGTAATATACTCTGCACAATTTTTTTCCTTTTACATATAACCTTATGTAAACGTCTTCTTTATGAACAACATAATCCGCATCTATAAAATATGCCTTCTTGATCATGACATTAATGTAGATAGGTACTCTTTAAAAAATAGCGAAAGAAAAATAAAATAAAAAAGAAAATTAAACCCTTCTTAGGTTCAATTCTTTATCAATCAATTCAGTGAGAACATCATCATGTACAAATCTTCTTCCACCGACTTTTACATGTGGTATTCTGCCCCTGTCAAGTCTTCTTTCAAATGCATTTCTTTTGATTCTAATTCCTTTTTTATGCAGTTGCTTGACTGCTTGGCTGACTGAGAAGTAATTTTCACTAATGTGTGTCAATGCCTCAACAGCATTCTTTGGAATTAATCTTCTTGTTCCAAATTTTACTGATGGCACACTTCCCTTCTCAATTCTTCCAATAAATGCCCTGAAATTGATTTTTGGATTTGCTTTCTTGTATTCTTGATATGCTTCTCTTACTGTATTGAACTCTTTTTTTGTGTTAAGAACATCATCCAAAACTGATTTTGGGATGTATCTTTTTCTTCCTACTTTTACAAAAGGAACAGTTCCTCTCTCAATTCTACCCCCAAATGCTCTGAAGGATATGTACAAACCATTTCCTTTAAGGTAGTCATATGCACTCCTTACTGAGTACAAGTTGTGTCTACCTTCTAAATCTTCTTCACTTGCTCTTTGTTTGTACAATGTTTGTGCTGTCTTAAAGACAGTTGCAACTGAATTTGAAAGAGATTTTTCATCTTTTTCTCTTACCTTTTTTATCCCACTAACATCTAGTGTTTTGTATCCATCAACGATTTCATCGTTGATTTCTGTTTCAATAATAATTCTTCTTCCACGTGGCATATTAACACCTTTCTTTTTTGTGATTATACATGGCAGTATATTGTAGCGGAATCTTTTTAAATGCTTCCACTAAAACTACCATTTTATCACTTATTAGCTATTTTCATGCGATAAACTCCATAAATTACTATGATTGCGACAACTAATCCTGCTACAGCCAATGGGAGTCCATCGCTTGCTGGAGGTTCTTCCCCTCCTCCGTTGTTACTTTGGTTTTGCTGGGTGTTGTTCTCTTCTGGAGGCTTTTGTATTTCTCCAGGTACAGTTGTTCTACCCTCTGTTATTTGCTTATTTCCCTCTTCATCCGCTACCTCAACTTTAAATGAAATAATGCTTCCAGGTTCCTTTGGAACTTCTGCTTGAAACACTTCACTCCTTACCGGAGTTATCGAAGCAACTTTCCAAGAACCACCATCTACGTTGTACGAAAACATTATATCTTTTGCTACCACCCCACTTGCATGTTCTCCTGGATCTTCTACCGTTATTATGAATTTAACTACCCTCTCACCAATTTCTCTATCAACAGAAACTTCTGGAGAGGTAAGATCAAAAAAAACATTATACTCTTCCTGAAGAGAAAGATCAACCTCAATCTCTTTTGATTTATCGCCATAAACTACATTAATTGTCTGTTGTGCACTTAACAAATCATCTAATCTCACATATCCTTCATTATTTGTTTCATAAGTTTTTCCAAATATTTCCACATCGGCTCTTAGAGGTTCTCCTTTGTCATCAGTTACATATATTGTAATTGGATACAAACCAACTTCAATCTCAACATTCGTATTCTCTGTTAATGAGATTTTTCTTTGTGATTCTGCACCACCAAAAGTAATAAATAATGTTTTTTCTCCACTCACAAGCTTGAATAAGGCGGAACCGCCGTTGTCTGTATTTTTATTTATGCCATCAATCACAATTTCGGCATCCTTTATTTTTTTGCCCTCCTGATCAACAACCGTTATCAACAAAGAGTATACATCAAATTTGAGATCAATGCGTTGGTGTTTCCCTACTTCAGTTGATTTAGATACTGTTTGTTTGCCATAAGTTCCATACACTTTTATTGTACAATCTACTCTATCCGGTTGTGGTTCAGTATTTATTAGTCTAAATCTTACGTATCCATTTTCATCTGTTGTTGTGTTTTGGGTTGTTCCTTCGTCCAGGTGCCTGAGCTGGTATGTTGCATAAACAATTGCCCCTTCTAATGGTTGAATGTTTGCGTCTAGTGCTCTTATATCTAAATCATCAACAAACTCAGGTTCACACACTCCTTGTGCTGATACAACTGAGGAAAGAATTAATAAAAGGAGTATAAAGCGTTCTTTCATGATAATACATAAAAACAAAAAGTATATAAATGTGACGTTTTCAATACAAAAGTGAGTAAAAACAGTACGAATAAATTGTTTTTTTGTTGTAATTGCACATCAAGTTTATGTTTTGTTGCTTTTTTTTGTGATTTCGTACAAATTTTGTAGTTTATAGTAAAATATGCAACATCATTTACAGAAATAGGCCGTTTCTTAACACAACACGAAAAAGATTTAAAAATACACCTTTAAATTCGGACCCGACGAGATTTGAACTCGCAGTCTAGTGGTATCTCCAACTCTCTGGAGATGGCTTCCGAAGCCACTCGCATTATCCAGGTTATGCTACGGGCCCATTGTGGCTATACGGCATTTATTCTATACTTCTTTTTTTAACACTACCCTATACCTCGCCCTATTTTTTCTTACCTTTTCTATCCCTTCATTTAAATTAGACATTTCAATTATTTCTGCTTTTGCTTTAACATTATTTTCTGATGCAAATTTTAACATTTCTTTAATCATTTTTGTTCCGCCAGTTGCACTTCCAGTGATTGTTTTGTTTCCTGTTATCAAATCATCTAAGAAAAGATTCATTTGTTCTGTGAAAATTCCAACATAGCATAAAACACCTTTTGGTTTCAACATTTTCAAATAATCTTTCCAATTTAGGTTTTTTGGAACTGTTGAAATTATGAAATCAAAATAACCTTCAAGTTCTTCTAATCTCGTCATATTTTTGCTATAGTGAACCGCCTTACTCTTGCGGTTCACTGTTAGCGAACCACTCTCGGCAATACTATCTTCTTTTGTTGCAAAACTTTGGTGGTTCGCTATAAATACAAATTTGTCTGCACCTAGTTTTTTTGCTTCGAATTCTTTATCTATACTTGTTGAAAAGGCAGTAACTTCACATTTCATCTTATCTGCAAATTGGATTGCTAAATGACCTAAGCCACCAATTCCAATTACTCCAATTTTCATCCCTTTTTTAACGTGTCTTTTTAGTGGAGAAAAAACAGTTACCCCACCACATAACAAACACGCAGCTTCCTCTGATTTTAACTTTTCCGGAATCTTGAAGGCAAATCTACTATTTACAATAATTGATTCAGCAAATCCTCCATAATTTCCAAAGCACGTTGCCTGTCTTTTTTTACAAAATATTTCCTCAGAATTTTTACAATGTTCACAATTGTTGCAACTATTACAGAGCCAGCCAATCCCAACTCTATCGCCTTCTTTTAAGTTCAAAACATTTTTTCCTTTTTTTATTACTGTTCCTATTATTTCATGTCCGGGAACAACAGGAAAAAGATTGCCCCATTCTCCATCTAGTATATGTACGTCACTGTGGCATATTCCACAATAGCCTATTTCAACCTGAACGTCTTCTGGCATTAGTTGTCTTGATTCATATTCAAATTCTTCTAAAAGAGAATGTGGTTTTTTTGCTGCATACCCTTTTATTTTCATGTTTCAAAACTCCACTAACATTAAGCTTTTGTTAATATTTCGCAACCCTTCTCTGTAACCAAAATAGTATGTTCTGATTGGGCTACAAGACCATTTTCAGCCTCTTTTAATACAGCATAACCTTGTACCACTTGCCTTTCTAACATTTCTCTCAAGGAAGCGCTCACAAGCATTTTTGATGAGAACTTTTTTCTTACCCATCTTTCTGCAAAAGGGTTTGGTCCAAAGGTTTCCAATATATATTTCAAAACTTGTCTTGTGTGCCTCATTCTAATTGGAGAAGGTGAATACAAACTAAATATTTCGACCCTTTCTGTGTCCTCTACATACCCTGTACCAGTAGTAACAAATGGTTCTATTGCATAAACTTCCCCTTCTCTAAACTCATATGGGTCAGTTGTTCTTACATTAGGAACAGTAATCCCGGCGTGCAAATTATTTTTTTGTATCATATGTCCACTTAGATTGCTTATTGGTTTGAATCCATATGATTTTGTCGTGTCTTCTATAATCCCACCAACTTCCCCAATTGTTACTCCTGGTCTTATCATTTCAAGTGCTTTTTTGAGTGCTTCTTGCGATGCTTCAACTAATTTGTCATGCTCACTGCTCAACGCAATTGTATATGCTGTGTCTGCAATTGCTCCATTAAGTAATCCTCCAATATCTATCTTTACCAGATCCTTTTCTCCAAGTGTCGTTTTGTCATCAAATTCTGGGGTATAATGCGCAGCTATTTCATTTAATGAGATATTCACAGGAAAAGCAGGTTGTATCCCTTCATCTTTTATCATCTGTTCGATTGTTTCTGCAATCTCTAGAAGCGGTTCTCCAATCATAATAAGGCTTTTGCTTTCATCCCTGATTTTTGCAGTTATCTTTCCTACTTGCCTAAAGTCATTGAGGTCTTTATCATCCATAGTGCTACTTTGATCAGGAGGATTAAAAAAACGTGTATTCTATCTTTTCTTTATTCTCTGTCTTCTCCTTTTGACCATAACAAAACATTTATAAACACTTTGTAGCTAAATATAAATATGGCACAAACACTTAGAAGAACAGCTGTTCAAGCTAGAGGAAGAAATGGTTATGTTGGATTTAGTTCATTAGTAAGAAGTGCAATTTTTGATGCTGCTAGAGAAAGAGACGAGTGTAAAGTAGTAAGTGATCACGAGATTCATGTTCAATTACAAACTGCTGTTTTGCAGCTTTCAGTTCCAAAATTGGAAGATCCCAGTTCTGATTTTCAAGTGCTTAGGCATTTTGTTTTGCCAGTTGAAGCCAGGGATGTTGGTAAGGTAACCATTTTAGCTAGAGACGTTTTTCCTGAACTAGATCACAGAGTTTTTACAGCTTCTGCAGCTAAAGATGCTACAAGTGGACGTGTAACTGTATCAACCCCTTATGTTTATGTTGCCTTTATGAGCAATGCCATTCATCGAGAACCTCAACTTGGAACTGTTATTTCTGAAGCAAGATCAGTTGAAGAGGCTTTATTTATAGCTCGAACAAGTGAAAGAGCTTTAGAAGCATTGGTTTTGTTGGAAAATCAACCACACACTCCAAAATTGGATGATTTAAGAAGAGCAGCAATTGCTTTAGTTAGATCAAATGCACAAATAACAAGTGGAATGGATCTTTTGGAGCAAACTCCTAATGCTTATTCTTGGTCTTCAGATGGACTTTTAGAGACTGTTCAAAGAGAGTTAGGGGTTGCTAGAACCAGAGGGTAATACCTAAGCAGGTTGACCATTACATAACATTTATAAGCACTTGTTTTTATACCTACTTACATGACACTTGCTAGAAAAAATAATAGGACTAGTTTAAGGAATATAACTGCTTCTGAAAGAAGGGCTCTTTTTGAAAGGGCAAGAGATATTAATCGCCTTAGAACTGCAACAGAATTAATGGGACTTACTTGTGAAGCTACAAGAACCAGCCTTTCTTTTAACGTTGTAGATCATGGACGTTTAGTTCTTGCATTACATGATGGAGATGGCCTCTCATCACAACTTTATGGTAGCATAGATTTCGATCTTGTCTCTCCAGATTTTCATGTTCTTGCTCAAGTATTTGCTGGAGAAGTCTTTCCAGAGAGACAACAGGTGGTTAGACCAGTTGTAAATCAAAGACCAACTGTTGCGAGGTATTCAGCAACAATGACTTTTGACGCAGATCAAGCAGTTAATCTTGTGACAGTTATAGAAGATGCAAGAACAATTGGTTGCGCATTTGATGTTGCATTAAGACAGCATCCTGCATTACACGCCTTAGCTTTATTGTCAACACTTTCTGATACTTCTGAAGGTGTAGAAAATTTACGAAGAACTTCAGCATGTCATCCTATTGATGGACTAGCCCATTCGTTATCCGAAATAGCAGGATTACGTAGCAGGGCACTTACTTTTTTAAGATCTGATCCGACTCTTGTTAGCGGGATGGAACTTGTTGAAAGTCATGACCTTGGTTCTACAGATCCGTATCCTGCAGCAAGAATTTTGTTAATGGATGTAGCTGATGCCATTAGGCGAAAATAATCGACAATATCCTAAAAAATGGTTGGGAAAAAAAGAATCAAAAAAAACTCTCGGTTATAATAAAGGTATTAGTAGACGCCGGCACTTATAAATGATGACAGAGAATGGCGCCAAGCAGGGAACCGGTTTACCGTTCCCTTTTGATTTGAAAAATGTTTTTTCATTTTTCAAATATTTGAACGAATGTGTTCTTCGTTCAAATGATGAAATTCTAATTTCATCATGACCATAGTTTTTGTTATTGTGGATTGATCAACTGTAAATTGTGACAGTATCCAAATCGTCAACAGAACATAACTCCCTTATTCTTTTCCTTTTACATACTCCTATCCAATGCCAACTGTAGTCGAACTAATTAAGGAAAGATTCAAAGCTCTTACCGAAATTCAGAAGCAGGCAATTCCAAAAATCCTGAATGGGGAAAATACATTAATTATGGCTCCAACTGGTTTTGGAAAAACAGAATGTGCTTTGTTGCCAATTCTAGAAAAAATAGATAAAAATGAAAAAGGAATTCAGGCTCTTTACATTTCACCGCTTAGGTCATTATCAAGAGATCTAAAACAAAGATTTGACTGGTGGTGTGATCGATTAAATATAACCCATGATGTTAGAACCGGCGATACTACACAACACGAAAGAACTAAACATAGAAAAGACCCGCCACAAATCCTTCTAACAACTCCGGAAAGTCTACAAGCATTATTTATTGGAAGAGTAATGCGTGAACACCTAAAAAAAATAAAATTTGTGATTGTTGATGAAATTCACGATTTGCTTGATAACAAAAGAGGGGCACAACTATCATTAGCATTGGAAAGATTGGAAGAGGTTGCAAAATTTCAGAGGATCGGTTTATCTGCAACTATTTCAAATGAGACTGAAGCTGCAAAATTACTTTTTGGTGAAAGACCATACACAATTGCAGAAGTTGGAAAGAAAAGAGAAATGGATATTAAGATTGAAAACATTTCATCACAAAAAGAAAGAATCAAAAGGCTAAATGAATTATCACAAAATAACCGAACTATAATTTTTGTTAACACTCGTTCAACTGCTGAAGAAATTGCTGCAACATTAAAAGAGGAAAAAGCGCCAGTTGACGTTCATCATGGCTCCTTATCAAAAGAAGTAAGGATAAGTGCAGAAGACAAATTCAAGTCTGGTGAAACAAAATCACTTATTTCAACTTCTTCACTTGAATTAGGGATTGATATCGGAGATGTTAATTTAGTTGTGCAATACTCTTCACCAAGGCAGGTTTACCGATTAATACAAAGGGTTGGAAGGAGCGGGCATACACTTGATAAACTCCCTAAAGGCATTATCTTAACCTCAGAACCAGATGATTATTTGGAAGCAGAAGCAATTCTTTCCCTTTTTCAGAATGGCTGGATGGAAAATAAAGAAGCTGAACGTTTTGCCTTGGATGTAATCTCCCACCAAATTATAGGTATTTGTTTAGATACTTTTGGAGTTCTTGATCTCAAGTATATCCATAAATTATTGTTACGAAGCTATGCTTATGGGATTTCTTATCATAAACTAAAACTTGTAGCCCTTCAGCTTTATACCGAAGGCCTTGTCTTCTATAACGAAAATGATAAAGGATTTTTTATTAGGCCAACAAGACGGGCCAAAGAATATTACTATTCAAACCTTTCAACAATTCCAAAAGAGAGAAAATATTTTATGAAAGACATTTCAGGAAACAAAAACATAGCTCTTTTAGATGAAAAGTTTGTTCTTAATCTGGAAATAGGTTCAAGTTTTTTAGCAAAAGGCCAGCCATGGGTCGTAATTGATATAACTGAAAAAGAAGTTTTGGTTCAACCAAGCGGTGCAACAGAAATAGCAATACCTGAATGGCATGGTGAGGAAATTCCAGTTGATTATCAAGTTGCTCAGAATGTCCTAAAGTTGAGAAACTATAACAAAGAATTAAATTTAGAGTCTAGTGAGATGCTTGTTGAGGTTGTTGGTGACCTTATTGTTATCCATAGTTATTTTGGATCAAAAGTGAATGAAACATTTAGTCGTGTCTTCTCGTTTAACCTGTCAAAACTAGTTGGGGAATCCGTCCGGTCTTTGGTTGATCCATATCGCATTATATTAAAGCTTCCATTTCCATTAGATGAAAAACACCTTATCAATTCATTTAAAATAAAAAATATCAGAAGCGAGCTTGAACAAAGTCTGGAAAATTCTTTTTTATTAAAAGTTGCATTCACCCACGTTGCAAGATTATTTGGTTTGCTTGCACCAGATGCAAAAATCTCCGGAAGATTTATTTATGCCATGCGAAATTCTGTAGTTTATGAAGAGACAATAAGAACTATCTTTTCTAAATATTTTGATGTTGCACATGCTGAAAAAGTTGCTGAAAAATTAAAAATTAAAATAGAAAAAAGGGAAAAGTTAAGTAAACTTGCACAGCTTGGAATTGAAAGGGTAACAAAAGGAGAGGCAATTGGTGGTTTTGAACCAAGGGAACAAATGATCTCTGCTTTTAAGGAAAAAACATTATCAAAAATGCTTGAATTGAAGTGTTTAGCCTGTGAAGCAACAAAATTGTTGTACTTGTATACTGCTCCTGACAGTATATCATGCTCCAAATGCAATCAAAAATCTTTAACTTTTAACGATAATCGAAGAACCAAAATCGAAAAAGAGCAAATGGCCTCATTAATTAGGAATTATGGTAAACGTGCCTTAATCGCTTTAGCAAGCTATGGTGTTGGTCCTCGTTCTGCAGAATCAATATTGCGTAAGCTTCACAAAACCGATGAAAGTTTCTATCTAGATTTGCTTGAGGCACAGAAGAATTTTATTAAAAATAAGAAGTACTGGAAGCTTTGATAGGGGCGACTGTTTATATTTTAAATATATAAGTATAAACTTATATTATGAATTACAAAATTATAAAAGCAATAAGTGACCGTACTCGTCTGAAAATATTAACTCGTATAAAAAACGGAGAAACATGCGCTTGTGATTTTCCTGCTTGTTGTGGTGTTAGCCAGCCTGCGGTTTCCCAGCACTTAAAGATACTTTTGTTGGCTGGGTTGGTCAGTGTTAAGCGGGATGGAATCAAAAGACTCTATTCCATAACTGCAAAAGGCATAGCTATTTTAGATGACATAAAAAAATGGTGATCTTTTGGAATCCAAAGGACTTTCTTTCTTTGATAGGTACCTAACAATTTGGATATTTGGTGCAATGGCAATCGGTATAATTCTTGGTGCCTTTGTACCTGCATTTTCAGAATTCATAAAAAGTTTGCAAATAGGTACAACCTCCATTCCTATTGCAATTGGGCTTATACTCATGATGTACCCGCCTCTTGCAAAGGTAAGATATGAAAAAGTAGGAGAAATATTCAAGGACAAAAAAATTGTCGCATTATCACTTGTTCAAAATTGGATTGTTGGCCCAATCTTAATGTTTATTCTTGCAGTTGTATTCCTAAGTGACTATCCGGAATATATGGTGGGCTTAGTTCTAATTGGCTTGGCTCGTTGTATAGCAATGGTTTTGGTATGGAATGAGCTTGCTAAAGGGCATACCGACTATGCGGCAGGGCTAGTTGCACTCAATAGCATCTTTCAGATTCTCTTTTATAGTGCTTACGCTTGGTTTTTTATAACAATTCTACCTCCTTTTTTCGGACTTATTGGAACTGCAGTTAATATCAGCATCTGGGAAATTGCCCAGAGCGTTTTCATTTATCTAGGAATACCTGCCATTGCCGGTTTTTTAACCCACAAAATTTTAGTAAAGAAAAAAGGTGAATCCTGGTACCACAAAAAATTTATCCCAACAATAAGTCCACTTACATTGGTTTCATTATTATTTACGATTATAGTTATGTTTAGTCTAAAAGGAGAACTAGTATTGCAAATTCCATTGGATGTATTCAGAATTGCAATCCCACTGCTTTTCTATTTCGTTCTGATGTTTTTCATCAGTTTCTTCATGGGCAAAAAATTAGGTGCAGATTACTCCAAAACGGCTGCACTTTCATTTACTGCCGCAAGCAATAATTTTGAGCTCGCGATTGCAGTTGCGATTGCAGTTTTTGGCATTAATTCTGGTGTTGCGTTTGCTGCAGTTATCGGTCCCCTGATAGAGGTCCCTGTTCTAATATTTTTGGTTAATATTTCTTTATGGCTAAGAAAAAATTATTAAACCATTTTCATTCCTCAAGATAATAAATAAAATTAAAAAAACAATTAGTTGTATTTATCTATGTGATTAAAATGTCTGAATTTAAGAATGAGGATTATATAGATTTTTCAAAGGAAGAAAATAAAGAACTACTAAGGAAAACAGTTGAAAAAGTTCAAAAAGAACTTGGCAGAACGTATCCATTTATCATTGGCGGAAAAGAGTTTTTTGAGGGTGAATTAGTTGAATCTGTTAATCCTGCAAATACGAAAGAACTAATT
>DATDTS010000055.1:0-8112 GCA_035290745.1 Candidatus Bilamarchaeaceae archaeon
GTGTAGTTAAAGTACCAAAAGGCCTTCTTTTTGCAAGATCTTCATGAATCTTGTCTAAAGAGATTGCAGTTCCTTTTGGGATACCATCGATCCTAATTCCAACAACTTTTTCATGTGAACCACCATAAAGCTGTATTTTGAGTTTCTCACCAATAGAAGAAGTTTGACTTAGTATTGTAGCACCAAGTTTGCGCATATGATAAAAAAAATCAGGATAGGACTTTTTTACTACTTCTGGGCTTTGTATTTTTGTATCACCTTCTGCTAAAAGACCGGCAATCGTGCATGCCATAGCTATCCTATGGTCATTGTGTGGATTTATGATGGCACCATTTAGTTTAGTTGGACCCTTAATTTCAAGAGAATCTTCTAATTCCTTAATATCCGCACCCATTTTCATTAATTCAGATGCAATTGCAGAAAGTCGATCGCTTTCTTTTATGCGTAACCTGCCTGCATTAATAATTTTTGTTAAGCCTTGTGCTTGAGTTGCTACTACCGCCAAAATAGGAACAAGATCTGGAATGTTTTTTGCATCAATAGTAATTCCTCTTAGCTCAGATTTTTCTGCATAAATGCGATTTTTATGTGAGGTAATAGTGGCACCCATCTCCATAAGTAGTTTTATAAATAAAGAATCACCTTGTATCGAATTTTCCTTCAATCCATTTATTGAAACCCCTTTCTCACTTGTAAGAACTGCGCCGGCAATTAAGAAAGCAGCTGAAGAAAAATCACCTTCTACTAAATAATCACTTGAAGAGTATTCTTGCATAGGAGGGATAATAAATTTTCGAAAATCGGATGAACGCATTATATTTATTCCAAAATGAGATAATGTTTCAAGCGTCATTTGTATATACGGTTTTGATTCAATTTCTGTAGTTATTTCTACCTCATTTTTTTGTTCAGCAATTGGCAAAGAAAGTAATAACCCAGATATAAATTGTGAACTTATATCACCACTTATTTCTATTTTGTCTCCATTAAACCCGTCACTAAAAATCTTTACAGGTGGAAAACCATTATCATCTTCAATTCTTATTCCAGATCTTCTCAATGACTCCACAAATGTCTTTACAGGTCGTTTTAACAAACCAGGTTCACCAGTTAAGGTTATTTCTGCACCTGTCAATGCACAAATTGGAATAAGAAAACGGAGTGTAGAGCCAGATTCCCTGCAATTTATTGTTACTTGAGGAGGTTTTTCAAAATCCAAATGCCCAAAAAATTTGGTTCCATCGACCTCTATTTCATCATCTTTAATCTCAATGCTTGCTCCAAGCAAACGCATTGCATCAATTGTAGCAAGCGTATCATCCGAAATTAAGGGGTTTTTTATTAATGTTTTTTTACGAGAAAGCGAAGCACATATTATAGCACGATGAGTATAACTTTTAGATGGTGACGCCTCTATCTTACCATGAATTGTGGAGTTCCTTATTATTAGTTCTAATTCACTCATTTAGTTCACCAATAATCTCCTCAACTATCTCTTTAATTGTTTTGTTATCTGTTGTTACCTCAAAATCTTTTGCAAATTGATAAAACAGTTTTCTTTCCAACAAGAGTTGCTTTATTTTTTTTAGTTTTTGTTTCTTTGTAAGACTATTAAGTAAAGGACGCAGGTTGTTCTTGTCTGTGCGTTCAATAATTGATTCAGAAGATGCTTTAAGCGATATTATTGTACCAGTTGTTTTCATTCTTAAAGTATTGATTAAGTTTGTAACTACTCCCCCACCTAAAGCAACCACTTGAGATGATTTCTTACTGACCTGATTAATCATCTTTTCCTCATACTTCCTGAACTTATTCTCACCATCATTAAAAAAAATCTGAGCTATTGGTTTTTTTGCTTTTTTTGCAATTTCTTCATCAACATCAACAAATTTTCTGTGCAAGCGCTTTGATAGTTTGATACCTACAGAAGTTTTTCCACTTCCCATAAAACCAGCCAAATAAATATTACCTTTAACTTGTCCTTTAATTATTGCATTAAACATGTTTTTCTTATTTGACCCCTTTCCAGTCCATATTTCAAATGATTTAGCTCCCTGTTCAACAAGTAGTTGCTTCCCATCAATTGTTTTGCATCCTCTTTCTTTTGCATTGTTTATAAGCGCAGTGCCATTTTTTGAATAAACGGCATCAAAAACAACCAAATTATTGTGCAAAAGATTTTTTGGAACTGGACTATCTTTGTTATGCAAACCAACTGAAGTGCAATTGCAAAGTAATGATGCAGATGCAAGATGTTTTGAGAGGCTAGCATTATTGAGAGGATAAACCTGAATCTTTACTTTTTTTAGTTTTTTTATTATATCTACAAGTTTTTCTGCATTCTTGGTAGTTCTGTTTAGAATAATGAAATCCAATCCGTTTTTTGCAAGTACGAATGCAACTGCACGCGCTACTCCGCCAGCTCCTAAAATAATTGCTGTTTTATTTTTTAATTTAGAAAAAAATGGCCCAAGCAGTGATTCAACTCCATAAAAATCAGTATTATAACCAATTAATTTTCCATTCTTATTCACTATTGTATTAACTGCGCCAACTAATTTCGCAGTTTTGTCAATTTCATCCAAATATTTCATTATCTCAGTTTTGTGGGGGAGTGTAACATTGATGCCTTTGATTCCGAATCTTCTAAAGAGAATAATTGCATCTTTCAATTCTTCTTTTTTAACATGAAACTTGGTGTAGACTGCATCTATGCCTAACGCCTGGAATGAACCATTGTGCATTAATGGGGAAAGTGAGTGATTTACTGGATCACCAATCACGCAATATATGCTAGTTTTTTGGTTTAACATTGTCTTTCAAAACCTCTTTCATTTCTTTTATTGAAACTTGACCTGGTCCAACTGCATTATCAATTGAACAATAGGTCCATTTAGAACCAAAAACTAGAGAAAATGCCCTGGTATTCTTTCCTTTCTCACCCATTGCAAAAGAAACTATTGGAATATTTAGCTGTCTTGCAATTTCAAGAAGAATAATCACTTTTTCAGCATCTTCAGTGCTATTGGCCTTTGGAACTATTTTTACAATGTCACCTAATTTACTGGCTTGTACTAACCACTTTTGCATTGTTTTTATTTCAGGAGTTGAATTAAAATCGTGCTGAGAAACAATAACCTGGCAATTGTTTTCTTTTGCTGTTTTTATAACTTGATTGATGTCTTTTGCATCCAATTCAATATCTACATAATCGGCGCCTGATTTTATTGCTTGGTTTAATGTTTCTATTCTTAGTTTTTCATTACCTTCAAATAATCCACCATTTTCTTTTCTTCTAAATGTAACAATTAGAGGAACAGGACTTGATTGGATAATTTCTTGTACACCATCGAATTTTTCCAAATAATCTATTCTAAGCTCCACCATTGTTGCCCCTTGTTCGACAGCTTTTTTTATCTGTTTTTTGCATTCCTCAGCTGTTTTTCCACTTAGGCAACCAACTATGTCCATTTTATTCACCATCCAAAATGGACTGCATCAAACTTGTTTGATCAATGTCCATAGATTCACCATTTATTGTTCAATAATTGTTTCATCCTTAATCAAAGTTCCAAAATGTCTTCCTCCTTCTTGTGCCTGGACCAGAACCTTATCTCCTTTTTTTAGATTGGTAACTGGAATGCTTGATATTTCTGTAACTAACCTAATTGTTTCTGCGTTCTGTAAAATTACTTTTGCTATTTTTCCTGATTTTGTTTTTGCTTCAATTAGAACTAAAGGTCTAATTTCGATTTTGCTTCTCCCAACAGCTGAAAGTCTAGTTATGCCTTTTCTATTGACTAAGAGAACAGAGATTCCAGCTTTGATTTCTTCAATATAGTTTGTTTTATTATTTGCAGATAAAACATACATTGAAACTGCACCTGCATTAACTCTGAATGGTCTTGGTGCTGCTAATTCATTTTGAAGAACTTCTGCTTGAACTAAAAACATACCACTTGAAGATGAGCCGACCAACATCCCTTCTCCTTCATTCATCATTGTAATTGTATCAATGCAGCTTCTTGCCCCTAAACCTACTTCTTGAATTGAGGTTATTTCAACTTCTTCTAAAATAAGAGCTTTTTGTTGTGATAATGAAGAAATGTATTTGAAGGTTGATTCTAACTCTCTGACATTGTCTGTTTCTAAAACAACAATATCAGCGCCTAGTTCCATTGTTTCAACTGCTAGTTTCGTTTCTGATACATTTTTGACTACAGTTCCAAGCTCTGCCTTTCCCTTAAGTTTTGCAATTAAGTTTTCCAATGGAATTATCTTCCAATCTTTACATGTGATAAAAACTTTTCCATTTTTTAATGCTGTTTTTACTGCATTTTCTTCATCTTTTTTTGTTTCAATAGTAACTAAAGGATCTATTTCACTAATTGTTTCTAATCCTAATGAAGTTGCTTTTTCAATTACTTTTTTGTCTTTTGATTTTATTATCAGTTTTTTCATAGTTTTCACCCATGTTTTAATTCTTATATCTTAAATTCTGTTCCACATTTTACACACTTTCTTTTTTTTTCTAATATGGTTGCACCTGCATAACCAGATACAACATAGTTTAGTTCTTTTTTCTTTGCTCTCTTTTCATAGTCAAATAATGGGATACAACTTAGTTCTACAATAATTGGGATTCCGCATTTTTTGCATTTACGTTCGTTCATGCCTACACCTCAAATTCTGCTCCACAGTTAACACATTTTCTTTTAATTGGTTTTAATGGGCGACCAGCTTCTCCAAAAATAATATAGTTTATCTCTTTTCTGTCTCTTTTTTCCACCATCTCTTGATCTACGAGGCAACCAGTAGTTATTATCGGAATTCCGCATTTTTTGCATTTACGTTCTTTTTCCTCCATAAAATTCACCTTAACAATTTTAATGCATCTTCAACACTCGCATTATTAACAATTATTTCTCTTAATGATTTAACCATTTTAACCCTATTTTTATGTTGAAACGCGTTTCTTCCTAAGGAAATACCAATTGCACCAGCATCCATTGCTCCACGGACCATTTCCAAAACTTCTGTATCATTCTTGCACTTAGGTCCCCCAGCAATTAGAACAGGAACGGGACATCCTTTTACAACTTCCTTAAAACTTTCAGAATCACCGGTATAATTACACTTGACTAAGTCAGCACCACACTCTGCCCCCACACGTGCAACAAATTTAACTGCGTCTACATCTAAACTATTTTTTATATTGTCTCCTCTTGCGTACATCATAGCAAGCAATGGCAAACCAGCCTCATCACAATCAGTTGCTAGTTTTCCAAGATCCTGAAGCATTTCTGGTTCATATTCTGACCCACCAACATTAACATGTATCGAAACTGCATTTACACCAAGTCTAATTGCATCTTTAACTGATGCAACTACAACCTTTCTGGTCTTATCCCTTTGAATATCAGTTCCAGCTGAAACATGAAGTATTGTGCCACATTTTGGCTTGTAGGTCAGTGATTTTATGATTCCTTTATGTAATAAAACAGCTGTTGCTCCCCCTTTATCCATGTCCTCTACAGCTTTATTCATATCAGCTAATCCTTCAATTGGTCCAGCTGAAACCCCATGGTCCATTGGGATAATAACTGCTTTACCATTTTTCAAAATCCTTGACATATCTTTTTTCATAACACCACCATCAACAAAAACTCGGCTCTTGAGAGCCGCTGCCTCGAGGCAGAGTTTTGTTTTTTATTTAATCATCTCATTTATCTTACCAGTTTTAACTAAATATTCTGCATCTAATATTGATGCGCCTGCTGCACCTCTCACCGTATTGTGGCTAACAAGTGTGTAAGCAATTGATGAATTATCAATACCTTTTCTTATTCTACCAACAGTAACGGCCATTCCTTTCCCATTATTCCTGTCAACTTTAGGCTGGGGCCGATCATTCTCCTCGCTAACAACTATTACTGGATTTGGTGCACTTGGCAATTTTAATTTTTGTGGTTCTGCAGTGAAATTCTTCATTGCCTGTTTTACCTGTGCAACATTAATCTCATGATCAAACTTTATGTGTACTGTCTCTGTATGCCCGTCAATAACATGAACACGATTGCAAATTGCAAAAATGTTCAGATTTGGAGTCCCCAGAATTTTTCTTGATTCAAGTACAACCTTTTCTTCTTCTCCACTGATAAATGGAATAACATTTTCCTTTAACTTTTCATTGGTTAAAGCTTCGTAACCCCCTCCTGACAGTGCCTGCATAGAAACCATTTGTATCTCATTAATACCAAATTGAATAAGTGGTTTTAATGTTAACGCTAATCCAATTGTAGTACAGTTTGGATCAGTAATCAAAAAACCCTTAAGTTTTCTTTTTTGTTTCTGCCTTTTAATGTAAAGATCCAGTTGATCTGCGTTAATTTCCGGAATGAGAATTGGAACGTCCTCTTCATAGCGATTTGTCTTTGCTTTGCTTATGACTAATTTCCCCTTTTTGACTAAATCCCACTCAACTTTTTTTGCAGTATCTGGTGGCAATGCAGAAAAGCAGATGATTGACTCGATATCGTCATTAACACTCTTTATTTTCATTTTTTTTGCATATTGTGGAACCTTGCCAATTATTTTTCCTGTTTCTTCCAATGTTTTGCCCTTGCTGTTATCAGAAGCACAAATCTCTTTTACATTGAACATTGGATGATTTTCTAGTAACTCTAAGAATCTCTGCCCAACTGCTCCAGTACACCCTAGTATCGCAACATCAGTTTTGTCCATTGACTTCGCCTCCCAATTCTTTTTCAATCAATTCTTTAGCTTTTTTTTCAGTTCCATATTCAACTAAAAGGAAAATCTGGGACATGACTGTGTATTGGCCAAATATATTTATTCCATTCTTTCTTAGAATGGTTGCTGCACGCGAGATTGAGCCAGGAGTTTCCTGCAATCCAATACCATTAATTCTTAAAACAGACAATCCGTTTCTTCTTGCAATGGCCAAGGTTTCCTCACTCTTAATTACGATTGAATGAAGGTTTTCCATTGCCTTATTAATTCCTTTTTCTTCAAGGTACATAACAATACTTCCATGATCTGCGCTCATCCCATATAATGGAATTTCCAAGTCATGTAATACTCTCAGAATGTCTGATAAAGTTTTTGGTTTTTCAGTAATGCCTTGACCAACAATTGTAATCGAACCTGCTTCATTTTTTGAGATAATATCAACCTCTAAATCTGACATAGAGCCGATTATTATTGTTCCTTTTACATCAAGGGATTCACTTGTATTGCTAATTAACTTAACTGAAACATCATCAGGTTTGTAAGCCAATGCACGTTTATGCATAAATTTAACCCCTGAATCTGCCAAACCAACAAGCTTATCAACATGTATTTTATCAATTAATTCTGGATTTTTAATCACCTTTGGATCAGCGGTCATTATGCCCTCAACATCACTTACAAGGATCACTTCTTTTACACCTAAAGAATCTGCTATTACATAAGCTGTTGCATCGCTTCCTCCTCTTCCAATAGTTGTTGTTTCACCTTCATTTGATTTTCCGATAAAACCTGGGACGATAATTATATCAAGCTCCTTGAATTTTTTTGAGATTGTTTCTTTAATATTTTTTCTGGTTTTTTCTAATATAATGTTCGCACTTCCATGAGTATTATCAGTTATTATTGGCCAGTCTGCATCATCAATATCTAAAAAATCAGATTTTAGGTTATGGGAAGAAAGAGCCAAGTTGAAAACCCTGCAGCTTGTTCGTTCGCCCATTGCTAAAACCTCATCCATATGTTTGGGAGACCCGGTAAAAGAACTGCCATTTGTTAATTTAACCAGCTGATCAGTAGTTTTTCCAATTGCAGAGATAACAACAATTACTTTTTTCCCTTCTTTTGTTTTTTTAGCTACAAGACTGGCTGCATGGGAAATCTTATCGCTGTCTGCGACAGAACTGCCGCCAAACTTCACAACAACAATATTTTCTGAATCTTCTTTCATTGTTAATACACCTTTTCCTATTTTGTTTAAACTTTAATTTTATATACTCGACCAACTAGTTTTTCTAATTTTTGGTCGAGGATAGCTGATCCAAATAGCTTATTTGGATCACAATATCGGTTACACTAATC
>DATDTS010000056.1:0-12151 GCA_035290745.1 Candidatus Bilamarchaeaceae archaeon
AATTGCAGGTCCTTTTTGTGTTTGATAGCATCTCATCCCTTCAAAAATAGCTGTTCCATAGTGTAATGCATGAGTTAGAATATGTACTTTTGCTTGATTCCATTTTACGTATTTCCCATCCATCCAAATATAAGGAAATTTTAGTTTATCAGTCATGTTCATAAAAAACAAACAAAATTAATAAACTATATGTTTAGTCTAAACATCAGCTATTGTTTATCTATAAAACCACTTTTTGTTTTCTTTTTTCCATAGGCAAATTCCATAAGTATTTTTAGATTTTTTATATCTGCAATATTATATTTCACAAGAAGATCAAGTGCATCATGATCCCCTTTCTTATACCTTCTCCATAGTTTTACTGCATCTTTTCCAGATAAATTTGAAATTTCACTTTCTCTTTCAAGTCCAAGATCCTTTTCTATTTTCTTAAGCCCACCCCAGTACCCAAGTGAGTTAAGGAGAAAGCGCAAATCAATATGTAATGGCGGTATAAACACACTATCTAAAGATGCCTGTAAAAATGGTATATCAAACAATGCACCGTTAAATGTAATTACTGACTTGTATCTCGCAAGTTCCTCATTTAGAAATTCAAGATTCTTTCCCTGAATAAAACATTTCTCTTTTTTTCCATCGTAAAGACCAACAACAGTTACTTCATTGTATCTTGGTGAAAGTCCGGTTGTTTCAATATCCAAAAAAACCGTTTTTCCTTTGAACTCAGGCCAGGTTCGCCATAATTCTGATGAGCGAAGACATCTTGAAAAATAAAATGGATCCTGTTCGTGCAATGCTGATTTTGATTTAAAAAGTTCTGAAATATAATTTTGTTTGCTATCATCTGACCTAAACTGGTCAAGAAAATCATCCCATGTTTTGATTCCGCTGTTCCAAAGTGATTTTTCTTTTTGGTAACCAATTGATGGAAGATGGATAAAAGTATTCTGAAGCATATCTCTTTCTTGCAGATAAATTATAATAATCTATTCGAAAAAAGCGCGAAAGTGATTTAAATACCATCTTCTTTATTTGTATATGGTTCAGGAGACTACATTTGAAGGCAAGGTTGAATATTTTCAGATTATTGATAAGGATGGAAATGTAGACATCGCTCTTGATCCCGATTTGCCAAAAGATCTTCTTCTTAGAATGTTCATGGGAATGAAATTCGCAAGAGCATTTGATGACAAGGGATTAAAATTACAAAGAACTGGAAGAATGTTGACTTTTGCACCTCTATTAGGACAAGAAGCATCTCAAATCGGTTCAGTTGCTGCATTAGAAAAAGAAGATTGGTTATTCCCAACATACAGAGAAAACGGGTCTTACTTATATAGAGGTGTTTCGCCTTCATTGTTGTATAGGTATTGGATGGGTTCTGAATGGGGAATGTGTATTCCAAAGGAGACTAATAGTTATACTATGATAATTCCTATTGCTGAACAATTGCCACATGCAGTTGGATTTGCATGGGCTGCAAAATTAAAAAAGAATCCAATTGGGGTTTTGGCTTACTGCGGTGATGGTGCAACCTCAGAAGGAGATTTTCATGCTGCTTTGAATTTTGGAGGAGTTTTCAAAGCACCTGTTGTTTTCTTTTGTCAGAATAATGGTTATGCAATTTCTGTTCCAAGAAAAAGACAAACCGCATCCAAAACAATTGCTCAGAAAGCTCTTGCATATGGATTTCCTGGTGTTCAAGTTGATGGTAATGATATTCTTGCAGTTTATAGCGAAGTCAAAAAAGCATTAGACAAAGGAAAAAGAGGAGAAGGACCTACTTTGATTGAAGCACTTACATATAGAATGGGCCCTCATACAACTGCAGATGATCCAACAAGATATCGAACTGAAGAAGAAGTTAAGTATTGGAAGGATCGTGATCCAATCAAGAGATTTAGAATTTATTTAGAAAATAAGACTTATTTGAGTAGGCAATTGGAAGAAAAAATGGACAAAGAAATAGAAGAACTAATAAACAAAGCAGTTGAGGAAGCAGAATCAAAAAAGGAAAATCCAGAAGATATTTTTAAGTATATGTACTCAACAATGCCTCCTCATCTTATGGAACAGATGAAGGAGATGAAACAATTTCTTAAGTGATGCTCATGGTAACTAAAAAAATGAATATGATCGAGGCGATTAACCTTTGTCTTCACCAGGAAATGGAAAAAAACAAAGATGTTGTTTTATTAGGAGAAGATGTTGGTGTTGATGGAGGAGTATTTAGGGCTACTCAGGGTCTTTACATGGCTTTTGGTGAGGACAGGGTTGCTGACACTCCATTATGTGAGACAGGAATTGTTGGTGCCGCAATTGGCATGGCTTTATACGGTTTAAGGCCAGTTGCAGAGATACAGTTTGAAGGATTTACTTTTCCTGCATTTGATCAGATCTTAAGTCATGCTGCTAGAATAAGAACTAGGAGCCGTGGAAGGTTTTCTTGTCCATTAGTTATACGAAGTCCATATGGTGGTGGAGTAAGAGCGTTAGAACATCATTCTGATGCTCCGGAAACATTTTATGCTCATATACCAGGATTAAGGGTTGTTATTCCTTCTGGACCAGCTGATGCAAAAGGGTTGCTTGCAGCTTCAATCAGTGATCCTGATCCAACAATCTTTTTTGAACCAAAAAAAATATATCGTTCATTTAAAGAGGATGTTGAAGAAGAGAGGTATATTACCCCTTTAAGTGAAGCAAAAGTTGTTAAGGAAGGGGAAGACATAACTATTGTGAGTTATGGTTCAATGGTAAGAACTTGCTTAGAAGCATGTGAATTGTTGGAACAAACCTCAATTGAATTAATTGATTTAAGAACAATCATGCCTTTTGATGAAAATAAAGTTATTCAATCTGTTCAAAAAACTGGGAGATGCATAGTTGTTCATGAAGCTCCTAGAACATTGGGCCTTGGTGCTGAGATTGTTGCAAGAATTAACGAGAAAGCCTTGTTGGACTTAAAAGCTCCAGTAAGACGGGTTACTGGTTATGATGTTACAACTCCATTGCCAAAATTGGAGGAATTTTTCTATCCAACTCCAGACAGAATTGTTCATGCTATAAAAGAGACTATGAATTTCTAAAAATGGATAGTGTTTTAACCACTCTTCTAAAAAACCAAGCAGGGAACAGGTTAACCGTTCCCTTTTAATGTAATTCCTAATTACATCAAGTTATGGAATATCAAGAAATTATGGATAGACTAAAATCTATGTTCAGTGAAGGCAATAGAAAAGGTATGGCTCGTTTTGGAATAAATATCGAAAAAGCATACGGCGTTCCTATTCCTTTTATAAGAAAAATGGCCCGCAGAATAGAAAAAAACCATACGCTTGCTCAAGAGCTTTGGAGTTCTGGTGTGCACGAAGCAAGAATACTAGCAGGTCTTGTTGATGAAGTTGATAAAGTAACAGAAAAACAAATGGATGAATGGGTAAAGGATTTTGATTCATGGGATCTTTGTGACCAGGTTTGTAGTAACTTATTTGACAAGACTCCTTTTGCTTATAAAAAGGTAATTGAGTGGTCTTCAGAAAAAAAGGAATTCATCAAAAGGGCTGGTTTTGTTTTGATTGCTTGTCTTGCTGTTCATGATAAAAGCGCAGATGACAAAACATTTGAGCAATTTTTTTCAATAATAAAACGGGATGCATATGATAAAAGGAATTTTGTAAAAAAGGCAGTTAACTGGGCTTTAAGGCAGATAGGAAAAAGGAGTATAACTCTCAATCATAAGGCAATTTCTCTTTCTAATGAAATCGAAGAACTTGACTCGGAAGCAGCAAAGTGGATTGCAAAAAACGCATTAAGTGAATTAAAGAGTGAAAAAATACAAATGAGGCTAAAAGAGTATAAATCCAAAAATCTTAAAATTCTATGATTATTATATTTCTAGGTGTTTTATAATGGTAGTTGAATATGACGAATATAAAGGAAATAAATTAATCGTATTAAAGAAAGATGAGATGGACACATACCCATTTAAGTTTGGGAAAACTAAAGCAAAATTAATTGTAGACAACTTTGAAGCCATAAAAAAATTCGCAGAGGAAGAATAGTCTAGAATCCAGAACAAACGTTTAAATAATTTAGTTTGATGGTTAGAATATGAGAAAGATTGTTTCAAATCTTAAATATATTTTTGAACCTAAAAGTATTGCTGTTGTTGGTGCATCCCAAACTGCCAATAAGATCGGCAACGTGGTTATAAAGAATCTTGTTGCAGGCCATTTTGGTGGTCAAGTTTATGCAGTCAATCCAAAATATAATGAGGTTTTGGGAAAACCTTGTTTTCAAAAAGTCTCAGATATTCCAGGCTCTGTTGATTGCATTATAATCGCAACACCTGCAAAATCTATTCCTCTAATTCTGGAAGATGCAGCAAAAAAGAAAGTAAAAGGTGCTGTAATTCTTAGTGGAGGATTTGGAGAGGTTGGTGAACAGGATCTTGAGAAACAGGTTTTTGATATTGCAACAAAAAATGAAATTGCAATAATTGGTCCGAACTGCCTTGGCGCATTCAACCCATATTCAAAAATAGACAGTATCTTTTTGCCTATGTATAAATTAGAAAGGCCAAATCCTGGTGATATTGCGTTTGTCACTCAAAGCGGGGCAGTGGGCAGCACTATAATAGATATTGCAGCTCATTTTGGGATTGGGATTTCAAAATTTATCTCTTTTGGAAATGGTACTGTCTTAAATGAAAGTGACTTTCTAGACTTTTTGGAGAATGACAAGCAGACAAAATCAATTATTTTGTATTTAGAAGGTGCAAAGGATGGAAGACGATTGTTGGAAACAATGAAAAAAGTCAATGCCAAAAAACCAATCATTGCATTAAAAGCAGGCAAATTTGAAGCATCAAAAGAAGCTGCAAAGAGCCATACTGGAAATCTAGCTGGAAATTATCTTGCATATCAGGCTGCTTTTAGGCAAGCAAAAGTAATTGAGGCTGACAATCTTGAGGAATTGTTTGATTTTGTAAAAATATTTGCGCAACCTCTTCCAAAAGGGAAAAGAATTGGGATTATAACAAACGGAGGAGGAATGGGGGTTTTAACTGCAGATGAAATTGAAAGAAACAACTTGAAGTTGGCCAAGTTTTCTGATCAGACAGTACAAGTTGTAAAGGGAATCTTACCACCTTACGGTAATGTCGGAAATCCTTTGGATCTAATTGCTGATGCTGGAGTTGAAGCATATGAAAAAGTTATTGAAGCAATGATGCAGGATCCAAACATCGATGCCTTAGCTATTATTACTTTATTCCAAACTCCTCCAATGGATGAGAGGGTTTTACACATTCTTACAAAAGCTTCAGATGATAGACGAAAACCAATTTGTGTGATTGCAGTTGGTGGTTCTTACACAGAAGTATTTCGGAAGGTTCTGGATCAAAACTATGTTCCAACATATGGTTCTCCACATGCTGCTATAAAAGCTTTAAAAAAATTAGTTGATTACGCTTGGTTTAAGGGGAAAATAAAGCCTGATCAGATCTAATTTTTGAATCAATTTCGAGACACTTATTTTTAAATAGATTTTAAAAAAATTAATTTATGTTACATCGTTCAGTTGGAAGGCTAGAAAGAGAAGGCAGAGGAATAGCAAAACCTAGTGAGTTAAAGCCTAGAAAGCCTCCAGGTAGCAGTTCCTCACACTCATCAAATTCTTGGGTTTTGTTTAAAATTCAATCAGGTGAGGTAGTAGTTCTAAACGGTAAATTTGATACAAGATCTGGTCAAAGAACAAACGGAGCTCATAGAGAAACAGTGCTTGGCAAATTGGTTAAAACAATTAGTACGAGCAGACATAAAGATAACATAAGAGCTGCTCAGATTGTTGAAGCTGAATTAGAAAGAATGAGGGGCGAATCAAGAAATCCAAATTTGAAGGCAATCCAACTAACAACTGGTGATTCTTTAACTGGAAAATACTCTGCAACGTATGCAATCTACGATCCACTATCCGCTAGTTCTAAACAGTAATCTTAAAATAGTTAAACTTAATAGCTAAGTTATGCCTTACGAATTTAAATTGCCTGATCTTGGAGAGGGAATCCATGAAGGAGAATTAAGAAGCTGGTTAGTTAAGGAAGGAGATCAAGTTAAAGAAGATCAAACTATTTGTGAAGTTGAAACAGATAAAGCAGTTGTTGAGATTCCATCCCCTAAAACTGGAAAAATACTAAGAATAAATGGAAAAGCCGGGGATAAAATTAAGACAGGCGAGATACTTGTTGTTATTGGTTCAGGTGAAGAGGCTGAAGAAGAAAAAGTTGAAGAACCTATTGAAAAAGAGGAATTAGTAATTCAACCCAACGAAGAAGATTTGATAAGTGAAATCTCTCAAAAAGAGGATAAAAAGCCTCCAAAAAGAGTTCAGGCAACACCATATGTTAGAAAAATTGCACGTGAATTAGGTGTTTCAATTGAAGAAATTGATGGAACAGGATCCCATGGAAGGATTACAGAAGATGATATTAGAAAATTTACAAGTGGTGAAAAACCATCTCCAAAGCAGGAAATCAAGACAAAAGGAAAAACACAAACAGTACAAGATGAAGAAAGAATTCCATTACGCGGATTAAGAAAAACAATTTCTGAGCATATGGTAAAATCATTCCATACTTCAGTTCATGTAACACATGTTGAAGAAGTAAATGTAGATAAACTTGTTGAATTAAGAGAGCAGCATAAAGAAAAAGCAAAGGAAAAAGGAGTTCATTTAACCTATATCCCATTTATAATACGGGCTGTTGAGATTGGCTTGAAAAAATATCCTTATATCAATTCTTCACTTGATGAGTCAACTGGTGAAATTGTATTAAAGAAATATTATAACATAAGTTTTGCAGTTGATACTTCTGAAGGTTTAATTACCCCCAATGTCAAAAGAGTTGATGATAAAAGTATTATGCAAATCGCAAAAGAAGTCCAGGAACTCGCACAAAAAGCAAAGGAAAGAAAATTAACCATGAATGAATTAAAGGAAGGTACCTTTTCTATTACAAACATTGGTTCACTAGGTGGGCTTTTTGCAACTCCAATAATTAATTATCCTGAATCCGCGATTCTTGGATTAAGTACTATTAGGGAAAGACCAATTGTTAAGAATGACCAGATTAAAATTGCAAAAATGATGTATGTTTCTTTAACATTTGACCATAGAATAATTGATGGAGCAGTTGCTGCAAGATTTGTAAATGAAGTAAAAGCACATCTTGAAGACCCAAGTTTGTTGCTTTTAGATATTGATTAGCATAAAGTTTCAAAGACCCTAAAATATCAAAGTGATTATGAACCCAACAACAAAACTCAGTATTGCTAGAACAATTAAACCAAGTATTGGTGGAACAATTATTGTTGCTAGTATGGAACGAAGAGTAGATAATTTATAAATCTTTTTTATGCCTCTGAAAACATTTACAAACATTAGAATCACAAGTGCGTCCAAAACAAGGTTAAAAACTGTGAAAGCTAGATTAAATGCTGGATGTTCTTCTGGAACAATATAATCTAAAAAACCGGCAATACCCAACAGTATCCCTATTGGGATAACTGGTGTGAGGCTATAAATACTAATTTCAAGTATTTTTTTGAAATTTGCAGAATTCTTTGCGTTCAATAACCTTATCGAAGTATAAACAAACAGAGAGTAAAAAAATGTGATGACAGCGATTATCGCAGAAACATAAAAAGGAATTATAAATTTTTTTTCTACCGGTATATCCTCTACTGATATAACCAATCCAAAAGTATATAAGAGTGCAAATGCCACCAGAACAATAAGAAGGTATACTAGTGGGTTCTTCAAAGTGTCATCAAAATTTGAAACTAGAAATATATTTTCTTTTATTTTTTCAATGTTCTTTTGAACAGTCATAAACAGGTATTTATTTGCAGGTTTATAATGCTATCTTTTGTTATACGTCTTACTTCAAAATAAACTCAAACTATTTAATTATTACTTACGAATCCAGAATATGGTTGTAGGAGATTTATCAACATACAGCGAAACAGTAGTGATTGGCGGAGGCCCTGGAGGATATCTGGCAGCAATTAGATTGGCTCAATTAGGAAAAGAAGTAACAATTGTTGAAAAAGAATGGATTGGGGGAGTTTGCCTTAACTATGGTTGTATTCCATCAAAAGCTTTGATATATGCTGTTAACCAATATGATCAAGCAAAAAACATGGGGCATATGGGCATTACTTGTAACAATGTTAAAATTGATATTACAAAGTTACAAGATTGGAAAAATAAAAGTGTGTTAAAATTAAGGGATGGAATTCAGGATCTATTTCAAAAATACAATATAAAATATATTCCTGGTGAAGCTTTTTTTGAATCATCTAATAAGATCAAAGTTGTAAGTGAAAACGGAACAAGCTGGATTGAGTTTGATAAAGCGATCATAGCAACAGGTTCAAGGCCAAGGGTTTTGGAAGGTTTGGAACCAGATGGAAAACAAGTTGTTACTTCAAGAGAACTTGTAAATCTTAATTTCATTCCTCCAGAACTTGTTATAATCGGTGCCGGATTTATATGTCTGGAAATGAGTTCATTATTTGCAAAGCTTGGCACTAGAGTTACAATAGTTGCAAGAAGCATACTTGCAAAGAATGTTGATAGGGATGTTTTGTCTTCAATATATGAGAAAATGAAAGAGTTAGGAATAATTGTGATGGAGAACACCACAATTGATCGTGTTAATAGAACAAAAGAGGGCGTTACCCTATATGTAAAAAACACTAAAACAAATGAAATGTCTACAGTTCAAACCACGCATGTTGCTGTTGTTGCCGGGAGGATTCCAAACACCAACCATCTTCAATTAGAAAAAACAAGAGTGAAATTGGATGAACACGGATTCATACGCGTAAATGAACAAAGAAAGACACATGACCCTCATTTATACGCACTTGGAGATATAACCGGCGATCCAATGCTTGCTCATAAAGCATATAAAGAAGGAAGAGTGGCTGCTGAATCTATTGCTGGTTTGCCTGCAGCTATGGACACTAAACTTATTCCAGTTATCATTTTCTCAGATCCTGAGATCGCAACAGTAGGTCTAAGTGAACAAGAATGTAAAGAACAAGGGATTGAAATAAAAGTAGGTAAATTTCCATTTTCTGCACTTGGAAGAGCGGTTTCTGTTAATAAGGACAGAGGCTTTGTGAAGGTAATTGCAGATAATGAAGGCCAATTGTTAGGAGTTCATATAGTTGGGCCTCATGCTACTGATCTAATATCAGAAGCAACCTTAGGTATGGAATTAGGGGCAAATCTTGAAGATATTGCATTGACTGTTCATCCACATCCAACCTTTCCAGAAGCACTGATGGAAGCTGCTGAACATGCTTTGGGAAGGAGTATACATATAAAGAAGTGAACCTATTTTTGTTTCTCTAGTATCTTTTTAAGTCTCTTTAAGTCTTTCTTAACAAATCCTGAATCTTTTGAAAATTCTTTTTTTGACATATTAGGTTGTTGAAACAGACTAAATAAAACTTCACCACCTTTTCCATTTGGGATTACTCTCATTGGATTGTAGATTTTTATTCCTGACTCAAGAGTGACATCATGATCAAGAATCCAGAACTTGTTTTTATCTGCGAATTTAATTTTCACTTTCCCGATTTGCGATAATCCTGTTGCCCACTTGGATAAATTATTAAGATCATAAATAAAGTTATAAATTCTACTGGCAGGTAGATCAATATAAACACTTATATGTTTTACTTTGTATTTCATACTTATCTATTTTTCAATTAGGGTTTATAAGTCTGTCCAATAATAACAAATATTATAAATGCAAAACATAATATCTTCCTATGCTCCCAAGAAGATATTTGCCATACCTGTTCTCACTATTTGTCATGTTGCTTCTACTATTCTTTTATACAGCATATAATAAACAATCAAAATCAATTGAACTAGAATTATTACTGCAAGTTCTTTCATTTGAAGATTCTGATAAATCTTTAAGAGAACTAAACAAAATCGCTGCACTTGGTTCTATTGGTCTTATTACAGTCTCTTTTATTCTTGGTCCCCTCTCTCGTTTATGGCCAAAAACCTTTTCACCGTTTCTTTATTTTAGAAAGCCAGTAGGGATTATTGGTTTTATACTTGGGCTATTGCATGGTGTTTACTCATCTATAAGATTTTATGGTCTTGATCTTAACACAATGTTCTTTGAAAATCCTAAGATTCTTGCTGTAGTTACTGGGTTATTAGGCTTATTTATTTTCTTTTTGATGGCAAGTACTTCAACTCAAAAAGCTGTTGAAAAAATGGGTTATAAAAGGTGGAAAGCACTCCAAACATCAGGGTATCTAGCCCTTTTTCTCGTAATAATCCACTTTTTTGTTATCGAGTCAAAACCTGATATTGGTTTTGATGTAAGGCCATTTGGACTTATTTTTCTTTTTGTACCAATTCTAGCACTTTTTGTGAGAATCCTGATCATATTTATTAAGACTAAAGAAAAGAGAAAATACCACCATCACTTTGGAAAAGAGCAATAAGTGAAATCTATAATAGCTAAATTCTGAAGGCATAAACGTTGTTCATGTTTGATGAAACCAAAATTTCATCAAGGTTTTAAAACCTAATTGAGATGAATAAATTATGGCTGATTCTAAGAAATTAAAGGATATGTATGACGTCATAGTAGTTGGGGGCGGACCAGCCGGTTCAACATGTGCAACATACTGTGCAATGCAGGGAAAAAAAGTTCTTTTAGTTGACAGAGCAGTTTTTCCCAGGGACAAAACATGCGGTGACGCAACAAGTGGAAAAAGCTTAGAAATAATGAAGGAACTTGGCATAAAAGATACCATAAAAGGGGTGGAACATGCAAAGATAAACGGAGTAACCTTCTCATCCCCAAAAGGAACAGTAATAAACATCGAATCTAATAGAAAAGAGAAAGATGAGCCAGCAGGAATTGTATGTAGAAGGGAAATCTTTGATAATCTGATTTTCCAAAATACAAAAAAATATTGTGCTGTTGTGGAAGGTTTTTTTGTTAATGATGTAATAAAAGAGAATGGATTTGTTACGGGTGTTGTTGGCACTGATATGAAAACAAAAAATAAATATATCTTCAAGTCAAAAATAGTGGTAGGTGCTGATGGCTCTTATAGTGTTGTTGCAAATAGCGTTGGCCAGACAAATAAAGATACAAAGCATCAAGTTGCTGCAGTTAGAGCCTATTATGATAATGTTGAAGGTATGATTGACCAAATTGAGTTACATTTTGTTGAGGGTATTATTCCAGGATATTTCTGGATTTTTCCACTTCCAGATAAAAAGGCAAATGTTGGAATTGGCATGGTTGTTAAGGACATGAAAGAAAAAAAGATCAACCTTACAAAATCCATGATGGACATAATTGAAAAGCATCCAGTGTTTAAGGATAGATTCAAAGATGCAAAAATGCAAGGCAAAGTAAAAAGCTGGTTCTTGCCTCTTGGTTCTGCTAGGATTAAAACTTATGGGAATGGGTTTTTGCTTGTTGGAGATGCTGCTAGTTTAATAGATCCTTTTAGTGGCAAGGGAATTGATAATAGCATGATAAGTGGCAAGATTGCAGCTGGAGTAATTAAGGAAGCTTTTGAAAAGAATGATTTTTCGGATGAAACATTGAAAACCTACCAAAAACTTTTATTTGATGAGCTTGGGCCATCACTTGATACGAGCTATAACTTGCAAAAATGGGGAAGAAACAAATGGCTTGTTAATTTTATAATAGATAAAGCAAAAAAGAAGCCTGAATTAAAGCAGGCAATATCAGATGCAATAAGCGACGGAAGCAAGCAAGGACAATTTACTTCGCCTTTGTTTTATCTAAAAATGTTGCTTCCTTAATAAGAAAAAAGTTGCAGTTATAAATATTTACTTACTAGGCTTAATATGAAAAATTTGGTCGTATTGGCTATTTTGGCATTGTTGATTTTTGGCTGTACATTATCAGAACATCAGTCTGAGAAAACTAATAATAGTATAAAAGAACCTGTAAAAAAGGTTGAAGAAAAAAAAGACGATAAATTGGAACAAATAAGTGACCAAGAAGTTCAAAAAGAAGAACCTAAATCTCCTAGAAGAAATGTTTCTATTTACAAAGGCTTTT
>DATDTS010000057.1:0-15519 GCA_035290745.1 Candidatus Bilamarchaeaceae archaeon
AAGTCCTTTTTGATCCACACACAACTCTCCTTTTTCCATTGATAATGTATGAAGCAATCTGTCCACATCTATAACTCCGTATGCAACTCCCGTATTATGTGAGTCTCTTTTTAGGTAATCCATTCTATCTGCGCCTATATCAGATGTAACAATTTTTCCTATTTCTTGTTCCCCTATTGCCCATATCTTTTTTGCAGAGTAGTTTTCGTTTATTATATCCGCTATTACACCGTTACAAACCTTTTTCTTCCCTATCTCTTCATGATTTCCAAGATATTTTTTCAATACTTTTTCTGAATCGTGAGAAAACGCAACATGGCCAACATCATGGAGCAAAGCGTATAATCTGAGTTCCTCTCCTTCTACCTTTAATTTTTCTGCGATCGCAGAAGCAAGGTGCATTGTTCCGAGTGCATGATCGAACCTTGTGTGAGTAGCACCTGGATATACTAAATAGGTAAGGGACATTTGTTTTATTCTTCTAAGCCTTTGGAAATCACTTGTATCTATAATTCTTTTTTCAGTTTCTGAAAATGAAATTGTTCCATATATCTCATCTTTAATTATCATTCTGCCTTACCTCTATATACCTAATCATGCCAAGCTAAAAATTCCTTTCTTTCTTTCTATTACTTCTCCTTCTTCACCTAAAAATCTTAAAACAACAGATACTGCTTCTGTTTCAACACCACATTTTTTTGAGAGCTCCGTAATACCAGCTCCACCTTTCATCTCTTCTTCTTTTAATGCCTTTTTCATCAATTCCCCAATTTTTTCATAATAACTTTTTGTTACTGCATAAAACTTTTGGTCAAATCCTTTTATTGCAAGAATGTTTGATTTTTGGTCTTTCATTTTTTGGGAAAAGGCATAAGCTTGTTTATTATCAGTTAGGACGATATACCCATTATTCTTGAGTTGAACCTCGAAATCAACAAACCCGTTTGTTTTTTGGCTTTTTTCATCGGGACTTGCTTTTTTTACTATTGTGAATGCTCGTTCTGCAATATTATAAACTCCATTTGGATATTTCTTGCTTTTATATACTGTTACTATCTTCTTCTCAATAAGTCCTTCCAGAATTCTTTTTTCCTTCTGGTTAAGATTTTTATCTATTTTTGGAGGAGTTCTATCTTCAAATTTTACAGACAATAAACCCCTTATAACTTCTTTTTCATTATTGTTTATCTCTGTTTGTTTTTCCATAGTCAGCTCTGGTTTTTCAGTCTTTGCTTCACTTTTTGTTGTTTCGCCAAGTCTTTTGCTAAGTAAGTAATATCCATCTTTTAGCTTAAATAATTCTATCTGTGAGCCTAATTCTTCAGGTAGTTCTATGTAATATTTTCCATCTTTTTTCAGAACTCGAATATCCATATTTAAATTACTCTTTTATGGTTTATAATTCTATTTATTTTCTGATTGAGCACTACTAGCTGTTGTTTTAATCAGTCATACAAATAGTGAATTTTATGAAAGAACACTAAAAATAGCATTGATCATAATAATGGTAATTATTCCAACTATCCATGGTAAAAATATTGAGAAAAATGCGATGCCAGCATACTGTATCCTATAACTATCCTCTTTGCTTAATCCTTCTTCTAATATTGAAATACTTGGTTGAATTAATAAGTCAAAGAGCATTTTTAGTATCCCCCAGTTAAGAAATAGTTTTTTAACCAAATTTGTTTTGTTTTTCATGTCTCCAAGAAAATATAGCATTACAAGAAACTCTAACACTGACCAATAAATAAAAAAGAGTATCCAATCGTCAAAGTCTTGAAGTGGAACTAAAAAACCAATTATTGAAAAGAGCCATATTAGGATTAAAGGAAATAATAGTACAATTATACGCATAAAAATAGAAATGTAAGCATTATCCTGGTCAAAATCAAACGTTATCATTGATTATGCCTCAGTTCTCGCGTACTTAAGATTGTTTTTATACTCATCAACCATCTGTTTTATTCCTTCCTTTACTGGCCTTGGTGAAAATCCAAGTTCTTTTTTTGCTTTTGAAGAGTCAAATATGCGATTATGCATAAGAATATCAAGATGTTCCTTAGTTAGGAAATCCAAACTTTTTCCAGAACTGATCATCATCTTGATACTAAAAAGAGGGCCAATAAGGAATTTTGGTATTCTTCTTTTTGGTGGGTTTACATTAAGTTCGTTACACACAAATTCAATGAGCTCTTTTTGTGCAATGGATTCCCCACTTATTAAATATATCCCAGGCTTCGCATCTAATGAATTTTTTATTGCTTGTGCTACGTCTTCTACATGTACAAAGGGGATATGATTCTTTCCGTCTCCAATTATTGGAATCTTTTCTTTTTTTAATGCACTCATCATCTTATAATAATCATCAAAATTTGGACCATAAACAACTGCAATCCTTAATGATATCGAGTTATCCCTTTTCATAACCTCTTTCTCCCCTTCATATTTTGCCTTTCCGTAATCTGTATTTGGATTGCATTCTGTTTTTTCACTTGCTGGAATTTCAGCTAGTTTTTTCCCGTAAACAGCTATTGAGCTCGCATAAATAATCCGCGCATTTTTAGGGGTTGCTTCGACTACTTTTTTTGTAAGCTCATAGTTGGTATTCCATAGTTCTTTTCTATCATTGAATTTGAGTGACGCTGCTAAATGGATAACATGTGTTGCATCACTTAAAGCTTTTTTTAGGTCTATTGTGTTATCTCTTAAATTGACTGGGATTACCTTAGGTATCATTTTCATTACTACTTTCCCAACTCTTCCAGATGAGCCGGTTATGTATATCTTCATAAGAATTCTGTTATTGGTATCATTTGAAAAACGCATCTTATACGTTTATTCCGTACTTCTAGTGCAAGGAAGGAGCATTTTCAATGACAGCCCAAGGGGGTTTCTAAGTCTATACTGTTGACCCCCTTAGTCCGTCACATTCATGAACCATGTTCATGATGTCCATTGAACACAGTTCAATCGGACCGCCCAAACCCCCCCGTAGGACTGGATTCCATCCGGTCTGTGACCGGTGGTCACCTGAGAAAAGCACTTAAGAATGAGAATAAAAATCAATAAATATTTTTTTTAATTAAAGCGCTCGGGGATAGAAAACCGTCCGGTCTTTGACCGGCGGTCCCGAGCGCCAAGAATTACGTATTTATATATTGGAAAAATGACTGATGTCTTGCCATGTCGCGAAGAGCAGACGCCTTCGCGAGCATGCTCGGGAAGCGTTATCGGCTTCCCGACAAGCACTGTGCGATGGAACTGTGTTCCATGCGTGCTATGAAACACTGTTTCATGCATCTAGCGAACTTTGTTCGCCCCGACCCATTGAACGACCAATTGAAACTTGGCGAAGCATTGAAATCATAATTGATTTCAATATTTGAAAAATATAAATTTTTCAAAGCAAGTTTCAATGGTCCACTGAAATTTAATTTCAGTTGGAAGTTCAATTGGGAAGTGCCAGGTTTGCGACTTAGCCCATTTTTCCAATCATTTATAAATATAAATCCCCATACTTCTTTTATATCGGTGATGTAATGGTTGATCAGAAGATTTTAACTTATGGATTTGGTGCAGTTGCCATATTAGGTTTTTTCCTTTCACTTATGAATGCTGCAAGTCAAGCTCCTAACCAGCTTTTTGGTGCTATTGGGGCAATTCTTTCTACACTTTCTGCATTATTAGCAATTCTTTTCCTTAAGTTTGGGTATGTTGTTATGCCACTAGTTACCAAAACCACTAAAACAACTGTAACTTTTGAAAGGCCATACGAAATTCCTCCATCGCAGGACGTCATCATTAGGGAAATTAATGGAATATACTATGCATCTATTTTTTTAGGCTTAAAGATATTTGAATCCGCAACAGAGAAATCTCCTGACCAGAACATGGCTTATAATGAACACTTTGAGAGAGCAATTTCCAATCTAAAATATGTGACAAAGATTTCTTATCTTCTTTTTGTTGAAGACATAAGCGAAAAAAGAAAAACCCTTGAAACCAGAAGAGCAGAATCACAGCTTCGTCTTCAAAGAGAAAGAGAAAAAGGAGAAGCAGATGTTCTAAGATTAGACAAATATGAAAAGGAGGTTTCAATGTACGAAGGACAGATTAATAAGCTTATTAGGGGGGAAAAACCGATAGGCGTACTGGCAACTGCAATGACCTGCGCTGTTGGTGTCAGTAAAGATGCTGCAGTTGCAAATGTAAAAGCCCAGGCAAACGAACTTACAACTGTTATTTCAAATGCACTTAATGTTGAGGTTGAAATTCTTACTGCAGACCAAATGCTAAAAGCCTTTGAATGGGAAGCATTCTTCCCTCCAAATCCTCATGAGCTTGAAAGTAACCTGGTGTAATAATGGGAAAACTCACACTTAGCAAAATACCAAATGTTGACCTTTCAAAAAGAAACATTCTTGTTCATCCTCCCGAACCCCCAATGGAAATACTTTTTTCAGATCCTCTTAATTCAGTTTATGTTGGAAGAACAAAAATATTCAACATCCCATTTTTTTGGTCTTATGACAATATCGCAAATCCTCATATTGCTGTATGCGGTATTTCTGGTTCTGGTAAGAGTTACTTCATCAAGACCTTTTTATTGCGAGCCTCCTATATTTGGAACGCAAATGCGTTGATCATCGACTGGGCAGGAGAATACAAGGACTGGGTAAAACAGACAGGAGGGAAGGTTATTGCTTTAGGTAAAGGTTCATATTTGAATCTTTTGGATTTAGGTGGAATGAAACCATATAGCAGAATAAAACAAATCATGAGAACCCTTGAAATCCTTACGGATGTTGGTCAGTACCCAGAGCAAAAAAGATTAACTGAGCAAGCAATTGAAAAAACATATCTTAAATCAAAATTCAGAATGGATAGGACGGAACAAAAAGACGAGTTAGGAAAATCACTCCTAGCACCAACTCTAAAAGACGTTATTAATGACTTAAAGGAACAGGCAACCCTTGGAACTTACGAATTCCCTGCAGAACTTGAAAATGCAATATATCGTTTAAAAGAATTTACGAGAAGCGGAGAAGATTTTTTTGCACAGCAAAGTACCGTTTCACTTGATGAGATTACAACCTCTGGGTTAGTTGATCTTGATCTTTCTGGTCTTCCTGATGAAAAGTTTCGTGCATTAGCAGCACTTACCATTCTCCAATTTTTAAAGGAGAAAATGAGACAAGTTGGCTGGGCAGAAAAGAAAGGCCTTAGATTAATAATTGTTCTTGATGAGGCATGGAAGATTGCAGGTGATGAGAAGAGTGATGCAGTTATGATAATAAGAGAAGGCCGTAAGTACAACTTTGCAATGATTGTTGCATCCCAAAACCCAACAGACATTAACGAAGCGATTTTCTCTAACGTTGGCACTACATTTATTCTAAAGGTCAAGTTTGACAAATATCTAGATTATCTCCAATCAAGCCTTAACTTCAGCAATTTTATGCGTGATGCAATTTCCAAGTTTGGTGTTGGTGAGTGTGCAGTAAACATGGCATTTACTACCCCAACCCAATATCCATCAACATTTCTTATAAGCAAGATAGAAGGCGAAGAACCCGCTAAAGAATACTTTCTTGATTTTTCAGATATCCTTTCTTCCCAGCAAAAGCGCTCAGTTGATTTTAATACAAGAATTGCCTTCTTAAAGAAAGATCTTGCAAGAAAGCTTTTACATTATGGATTGTCAAGTCCTAAAATACAAGAAGTTCTTCAAATATTTGAGAAGGAAAAAAGACATATGGATCTTGTTCAGTTTGCTATTTTACTTGAAAAGTATGGAATAGACCGTAAAAACATTACTGGTTTTTTAAAAGAGGCTGGACTTGATGACTCAACAATAATCACTGTCTTCTCTAAGGTTAGAAGTGGGGGTAAGTAATTTGACAAATAGCATAAAAATGTTGAAAGAGGATTTTAGAAAGCGTTTAAGAAGCTATGGCTTATCAGAGACTAAGATCGAGGAAACCTCCCGCTTTTTTGAACAAAACAACAATCATTATGATGTCATCTCATTTGTCATCATGCTTGAAAGGTTTGGCTTATTAAGAAGGGATATTCGTGATTTTTTAAAGGATATTGGACTTGATGATACTATTTTAATTAATATTTTTGGAAAAGTGGATATTACCCAAAGTGGCGTTTCTGGTGCAGATCTCACACAAGTTATTCTGGAGGATTAATATGAAAGTATGTATTGTATCTCAAAATGAGCTTAAGGGGACATCCCTTCGTAGTGCAAGAAGAGTAAAGGACGATTTTATACTTGGTTCTATAAGGAAAGTTAAGCAATTCTTGAGAATTGCACAAAACAACGAACTTTATGTTTCTAAAAAGCATCTGGCTGAATATCTAGAGAAAAGAAAGAAATATGAGAAGAGGGCAGGTCTTTTTTCCGCAATAGCTGTTATTGTTGTAATCGTACTTATTGGTTTGCCTCTTCTTTCTGGAATTTTTGATATTGTGAATGTAATTGCGGCACTTTTTTTAGGGCTCCTTTTGATAACCTTTGCCCTTTTACCAAATTATACTCCAGCACTAGAGGGTAAGGTGTGATGAATATGGCACTGAAATCTCTTGATTTCAATAATAAAAATTTAGGAGGTAAATTTTTATGGCATTAAAATTGTTAAATTTCAATTATAAAAAAATGGTGATTTTTTTATGGTAGTAAAGAAAGAACAAACAGAACCAACTGTTGGTGGTTTTAAGTTAAAAGCAAATCTCCAGAAGAAATCTCTATCAAATGTTGCCGACATTCTAAGGTCAGTGTCTTTTTTGGAAGTTGCGTTGGAAAAAGACGCGATTAATGCTGCGTATATTGAGAGTAGGGACATCAACAAATCTCCTTATCTATTTTCAATAGTCAGGCTAAAAAAAGATGAAGTAGAAGTTATTTATTCCATTCCTGCTGAGATCTCTCCATTAAGACGAAGGATTGATGTAATTAGATATCTATTGAATATCCTTAGTTTAGTAGGTGAGTTTTATTATGTTGATAATACCCTGCTATACCAAATCATTGAAGATACTCTTAATTCAATTTCGGAGTCTGTTAGTATCGAATATTCAAAGCTTTATGCATCATATGACAATCTTAAGAGTGAAGTTGAGGGTTTAAGGAGGAAAAATGAGCGTATGACTGACGAAGTCAAGGCTTTAGGCAATAGAAATTTTGAGTTAAAAGCAAGAAATGATGAGTTGTCCCTTAGGCTGAATGAGCTTGAAGCCTTGTCAGATAAAGCATTAAAAGCAAAAGTTCAGGAATGGATTGCTGAGCATGATGGTGAGATTAATGTTCACGAATTTGCAAAAGTGAACAAGGTTATTGAAACCAGAGTCGAGGACGCGCTTAACAAGCTTGTGAGTGAAGGATATCTCGAATTACTAAAGTAGATACTATGGTAGACATTAAGAAAATTAAAATTACAAAAAAATCATACGAATTCGAGATCAGAAGAAAGTTTGTGTACACTAACATATACCGTCTTATAAACAAAACATTTCCTGATAAGGCAAAAGAATTTGTAGCAAATATATTTAAGCCAAAAAGCAAAGAGGGATTAAAAACAAAAAAAATTGAAGCAGTTGAATCTAAGAAATCTTCTGGCGTTAACTTAAAATTGCTTTTAGGAGCATTTGCAGTTGCTTTTGTACTGATTTTGCTTGGTGTTACTCTCTTTTTTCAAACGTTGTCTCTTGAAGAGAATGTAAAGCCTATTGTTCGCGGGAATTTTGATAGCACTATTATGGATAAGGGAGTAATTACTGCCGGGGATCGTACAACGAGTAGAAATATTGGATATGTTGCTTTTGATTATAAGTCGGAAAATATGGATAACTATTCGGTTAGCCTTTCTGTTTATGACGAGTACCTGCCTTCTGAGGTTTTTGTTCTTGATAGCACAAGATATCAAGCATCTGGTTTTGATGAATTCTTCTCAACGCTCAAGTCCAACCTTTCTGAGAAAGGAATTAATGTTAATAAAATCTCCTTGGAGGAACTTAAGAATATTCCAATCGGTGCAATAATCGTTGTTCCAAATGGCCAGATACCACAGGAATTTTTAGGACCAACTGGTTTGCTTTATTCTCTTGCATCTAAGGGTTCTGTGATTATTTATATAGGTAATGATTTTGATAAAATGCTTAAGGCCGATTCAATTGATCCTGTTGTAGAGACAACTCCTCAAAACCTCAAACTTTCTGATGTTTCATTTATTCGTTCAAGACCATCATGTTCTGGTATACATCTTTTTGATTCCTTGTATGAAGCGAGGGGTGCCAAATTTATTTATGGTTGTATAAGTAACATTCAATTAAAGGAAGGTCATGTATTATTTTTTCCTCAAACACTTGATGCAGGTTGGGTCGAAGATGGTGTTTCCAACCCATCATTAGCATCAGAAGATGTTGCAAAATTAATCTATGAGGTTCCATGGGCTGAGCCTGCAATACCAACGAAGGAATATGCCTTCAATGAGTCTGTTAATGGGGTAAAAACATTCTTCACTGAAACGTTTGAAGGAAATGATGCTTACCTTAGACTTAAGATAACAAGTTCTTCTAATAAAATTGAGTTCATTGATGTTCGCACGCTTCATCTTAATAAAAAAACAAATGGTGAACTCTTTATTGTTGGTGGATATACAATTTCCATCGAGCAAACTGACTCCAGGATAAGAATGTATGCAAATCTTAATGATCCAAAAGATCAGCCAAAGTTTTTGTATTTAGTTTTTACAAAGGACGGTGAAAGAATAGGGGAGAGGATTCCTTTTTCTAAAGGTTCTGTTAGCACTATTACTGAAACAACAAGTGATATTGATATAGGACTTGACTCTGGCGAATACATAGCAAATATTATTGACGATGAAAGCTATGTTTATGCACAAACTTACTTGAAAATTGTATTTCTTGACATTAAGCATGGTGCCACGGATCCGTTTCGCGGAAAATATCAATTTAATATTGAAAAAGACGGCAAACCATTTGTAGTTACTCGTGATTTTAATGTAAGTGTTGATGATGGGGAATACGGTGTTTATTCATTTAAAGATGCTTCACAAGTTATTGTTGACGTAACTAGTCGTGCTCCTGAAGGTCTTAATACAGGCAGCCACAAGTTTACTTTTTCAATAGGCAATGTAAAGAAAGAGGTTATAGTACAAGTTTCTGCAGGAGGTTGTAGCGGTATTTTCTGTAGAATTGAATTTATTATAGTTATTGGCCTGGCTCTTATAATATTTGTTATTGGTTACTATTTTGCTAAAAAAGAAAAGCCTTCGTATCAAATAGATGTCCCTGATTTTCCCCCAACACTCCGTCGCAAAGTGCCGCTGAAAACAAGTGAAGTACTTGACCTTTTTGAAAAGGTCAACCAAGATTATAAATGGAACAACAGCCCTCTTACTTTAACTGAATTTAAAGATAGTTTCAAAAGATTATATTACGGTGGTTCACAAGTCCAAGTCACGGACTTTAATGCAGAATTTATTTTAGATCAGCTAAAATCCCGTGGTTTAGTGCAAGAATCGCTTGGGTATTATGGCCTGACATCTTGGGGCAGTTCTGGAACAACTATTGTATATCTCTCAATATTTAGAAAAATCAGGGATATTTGCGTTAACAATGCAATTCCTTTTACTCAGATAGGGGAAAGTAAGCAGTATGATACCAAAATTAATGCTGTAGGCCAAGACATGCTTGTTCATATCTATTCAGGTGACAATAGTCCTAGCTTAATCGGCCAAATCCTTGGATCCCAAGAAGGCGGGATTAATCTTGTGGTTTTCAAAGATATAAATTCAAAAGACGCATTCTCTAAACTTATTTTGTCACCTTATAAGTCTACTTTGATAGTTAAAATGTCTGTTGAGAATGCTTCTATCCAGCTTCTAACTGTTGAGGAATTTGAAAGAATGATCAAAGATTTCAGATTCGTATAATCCCTAAAACGCGGAGGGGAGTGCCCCTCCAATTGAACGGAGCACCGTTCAATGGACCCGTGAACATTGACTTGTTCACCCGGTCCTCATTTTGAGGGCTCATTCTGATCCTCCCCCATATACCACAAAGAGAGAATATTCAGAACTTTGTTTAATTTATTTTTCAATTTTCAGACGCTGTTAGCTTCATCATTAAACTTTTGACCTTTGTTCTATCCATGCCAAAAGTTTAATCAAACGCTAATGAAACCGTAAGGTTTCATTGCGCCCATGGAACGAAGTTCCATCGGGAGGCAAGAGGTCTAACCTTAGGCCTTTTTGCAAGCTTTTTGGCATAAATATTTAACAAATCAAAAAGCTTTCAGAGGTTGTTCACATCATCATGTAAAAGAAAATAGAATTACAAGAATTTAAAATAGAATCGTTGGTCAATTAGTTCTCTATTTTCTAGCTGCTTTAAGCAATAACAATTTCTCAAAAAAGAAAGATCGTTCTTCCAAGATTTCAACTTTAAAACCTTTATTTTTTAAGATTGAAATTGTTTTATCCTGGTTATTTAGTGAACTATGAACAAGTAAGAGCGTTCCTTTAGTTTTTAGATGTTTACCAAAACCAGCCAAAAAAACATCCAAAATTTTTCGTCCATCTTTACCCCCATCAAATGCCCTGTTCAGCTCACCCTTAACCCTTTCTTTTTTTTCAGTAGGAAGGTATGGAGGATTAAAAACAATCGCATCAAACATTCCTCTAACACTTGAGAAAAGATCACTTACAAAAAAATTCACATTTGAGATATTATTCTTAATTGCATTGTGTTTTGCATTCTCAACTGCCTCTGGATTCAAATCAACTCCAAAAACCTTATTTTGTGGATTGCTTTTGGCATTCACTAATGATACATATCCCGACCCAATTCCAATTTCGATTATTATCCCTTTCAAATCTTTTGCATATTTGGCAAGTAAGTAAGTGTCTTCAGCTGGTTCGTAAACTGAATTTGTTACGTCAATTGAAGGTTCCATAAAAAGAATTGTAAACAGTACGTTAAATAGACCTTTTGAATTATTCTTGTCCAAGTATCCTTAATATAGTACGTAAAAACATATGCTCTGTTGAAATTTCAGTAACATCAACTATCCTTTCAATTGGCAGTTCACCATCTAATCTTCGTTCATTTGTGGCTCCAAAAAGACCATCTAACTGACCCTCTTCTAAAACCAGACTAGTTGGTAACCCTAACTCAGCAGGACCGAAGATTTCTAGTTTAAGAACAAGAGGTTTAACCTCCATCCAACCATCTGCTTCAAGTAAGTCGATTATTTCTCGTGCTTTTTGAGGATCATAGGTTTTAAGAAGGTTTAATGCAGTTATCAACATCTCAGGTGAACAAACACCATAGCTTTCTGCAACGCTGGATTTAGATGCCACATATATACTAGGTCTACGCTCAAGCATCCTTGCCCTGTATTCTGTTGCACCGGCAAGTTTAACTGCTTGAATTGCACCTGTCCTTGCATTTTCGATGATTGGGTCTTTAAATGGGGAGATTGCCCTATTTTGCCTTATTCTATCCAGGATCTTTGAATTTGTACCGTGATAAACATGAACTGTCATTAAGTACTTATAAAGCGAAAGGGTTATAAACATCATCTGCCATATTAAGTAACACAAATGAGGAAAAATGAATAAGATGTGAGAAAAAAGCTAAAAAAACACGAAAAAAACACATTTTATTCGTCGTTGATAGATATGTTTAAATACAAAAAATGTGTAATTATGTATATATAATACGCAGGGTGGTCCGCTTGGTAAAGAAATCAAAAACTAGAAAAACTACTAAAAAATTGGTAAAAAACTCAAAAAAGGCAAAAAACAAATCCATAATAAAGAACAAAAGGTCAGTTAAAGTATTGAAAAAAGCACCTAATAAGAAGTTGAAGAGTTCTGTAGGGGTAAAGCAAAAAACAGTCGCAAAAGCGACAAAAAGGCCTATTGAAAAACCTGAAGAGCCAAAAATAAATCGGGAAGAATTGACAAAAAAATTGCAACAAATTGAAAGAGAAGAAATTTCGAGATTAAATTCAGTGCTTCAGGATTCATATGCAAGGCAGCTTTTGATTGATCTTGCAGGGGAGAACTCACTTGAGATTGTAAGAAATTTTAGGGGCAATCCAAGTGATGAGGACATTGCAAAAAAACTCAAAATAAAAATAAGTGACGTTCGAGCTACTTTGAATAAATTGCATAGCGCAGGTCTTGTAAACTATTTTAGAGACAAAGACAATGAAACAGGCTGGTACTCATATAGTTGGAATCTTAATAGAAGTAAGATTCAAAATTGGGTAGAAGAAAGCATTCAAGACAAACATAAAGAATTCCTTGAAAGCGGAGACCATTATTTTTGTGTAGAATGTGGGCTTGAGAGCATTAAACCATTTGAATCTGCAACTGAGGTAAAGTTTAAGTGTCATAGTTGTGACAAGGATTTAGAATTCTTGGACGTTGAAAAACTGAACGAACTTATAAAATTGAAAAAGCAATAATTACCTGAATTCGCCAGTTGAACTGAAGCTCGGAAGAATAAAGATGCAAAAAGAAAATAAGATAATTAGTTAATTTCTTTTCTTTCATCTTCTATTTCTACAAGATCTCCCATTGAGACTAAATCATCCTCAAAATTGGCTAGGCCAACTGTTTTCTTGTGTGATACCTTTTTTGTTCTTACATCCTCATAGAGATCCTTTAGTTTAGTTCTTAATTCCTTTAGTTCTTTTTCTATTGTTTCAATTTCTTTTTCCCCTTCTTCGATATCTTGTTCAACCAATTTTTTCTTTCTTCGAGCCCACTCAATTTCTTTTACTTTTGCAAGTTCGTCATCAATTTTCTTTACCTCTTTTAGCCATTCTCTTTCCATTTTAGGTGTGTATGCTTGCGTTGAAATCCTAAATTCAATAGCCCTTTTTTGGCGTCGAAGGGGACCAATTCTAACATCCTTTGTCTTTTCAACAAATGGTTCAAGAGCCTTATGCTCGTATTTTTTATGTTTTATTCTTTTATTCAGCTGCCTAATTCTATCAATAAGCTTGCCTTTTTTGTCTTCAAGTTCTGTAATTTTTGATTTAGTATCTTTGGGCGTACTCTCTTCCATTTTATCACTTAAAACAAGTATTAGTTATCTTTTTATTAAGAAAAAGGTATAAAAAGCTATGTTTACCTCCTAAAATTTTAATTTTTTATGTCAAATTAGGTTTTCAGGATCCAAGAATACTCGTTGATATCCTTTTCCTTCGAAGTAAGAAGATGTTCAAATCTTCAGGCCTCTGAAAGAGTCAATCTTTTTTGGTTTAATATTTAAATTTTTATCATTTAATACTATCTCATGGTTTTTACAAAAAAAGAAGCATACATAAAGCAAATTCTTATTTACATCAACCAACATAAATTTGTAGATTCATCTTCGCTTGCTAATGAGTTTACTCAGATATTTCCAAATGAACTAGTTTCCCACTTTTTTCTTGCAAAATCACTGTTTTACCTCAAGAATTATGAAGAAGCCATGATTTCTGCACGTAAGGCGTTTAACATGTCAAGGCAGAATGATGTGATAACAACCGGTGTTTTGCTTGGAAGCATCCTATACCTTCAAAATGATCTTGCTGAAGGCTACAAGCTTTTGGAGTCTATAGAAAAACAGGTTGGGAATGCAAAGGAATTACAGGAATTGATGGCTGTTTTTGCATTAGCTTTAAACAATCCTGAAAGGGCAGCAGAACATATGAGTAAACTTCTTGATCTTAACAAGAATTATGGTGATGGGTTTATACTAACCCTTCTTGGATAACACTCATTTATAAAATCTTTGAAAAGTGTATTTATATAACATTTAGGGGTGTTGATATGATAACAAGTGGACGTATTATTGAATTAATAGCTGAAAGGCCAAGAGAAGAAAAAATTACAGATTTTACTACAGATGTTTCTTTTGATAAATTGGAGGTAAATGGACAAGATATTTCTATTTCATATACCTATTTGATAAACTATAACGATGGTTCCAGCTTTATTAGGATGAAAGGACAGCTTCATGGAAAAGAAGATAAGAAAGTTGCAGAGGATCTAAAAGAACAGTACGAAAAAACAAAACAAATTCCAACAGATTATATTAAACCAATTCTTGATTCATTAAATGCAGAAGGTATATACAATTCAACTCTTGTTTCCAGATTAGTCGGTCTTCCTGCACCATTGAAAATACCTCGAATTAGTTTTGAAAATGAAGGGCCAAAGAAAAAGTCCAAACAGGTGGATTTATGATTGTTGAAAGCCAAATTCGTGCTATTTGGGTTACTTTGGCACTTGCATTCTTTTTGATTGGGGTAGCTGGTATGGCTACTAATCCTATTATAATATTCATAGCAGCTATTCCGTTATCTGTTGCGTGTTTATTTAACCTATATCGTTCATTCCAAAAGAAATGAACCTTTTATTATTTTTATAGCAAAACACATTAATTTTTGAACTTTTTTGTGTTTTGCTAGCTAGCAAATTGGAAGTAAAATGTTCAAAAATTATTCCAATTTGCTATTAGTTGAAAGAGGGCTTAATTACTAATAAATGCACTTCCTTTAAGTATAAAAAATATCGCAATACTATCCTTAATTTCTTTTATTTCATCTTTTTTGAAGCTCAGCGTTTCAGCACCCATTTCAAGTTCGGGCACGTCTTCATTAAACCTTACTTTTAGCTCTTCATCTGATTTTATTAGACTGTCCCTTAATGGGTCGAACTTATCCATTTCCTTTACAACTTTTGCTATAAGTCCAGTTTCTCCATGAATACTATTCGGAACTCTGATCAATTTGCTTATATCCTGTGTTACTCCGGTATCTGTTTCAACAGATTTGAGTGGTAAATCTTTAGCAATAATTTCCAATCTTTCTATAATTTTTTCTACCCTTGTTTTGCTCCAATTACCCCCTTCTATTCCTTTTGTAAATATCTCACGTTGACTTTCTTCATTTTTGAATATTCGCGATATTGATCCTGGATCATTTGTTATTTTTTTTATCACAGCTCTTGCAAATCTCCCTCGATAACCATCCTCGTTTGGTTTTGGTCCCTTTAACTTCTCTACTTTTTTTCCGGGTATTTCTTCACGAGTAAAGAAATTCCTATAATCCAGCCCAGTTCCTTGCACGTAATCTACGATTTCTTTTCTCTCATCACTTCTTAACTCTAGAAATTCTTCTTCCCTTACATGTATGTGATATCCTCTATTCCCAGAAAACACAAGAAGAATATTTTTTTTATTTATACCAAAATCAGCTATCAAGAATTCTTCTATTAATCTAATTGCATCTTCTTTTACATTTTCCAGTTTTTTGTAAACCTCGTATTTTCCATCTGCATGCAAATCAAGGTCAAAAACTAGATCTGCACCCTTCCAACCCTTTCTTTCTATTGGGGTTTCATTCGGATATCTATAATATGCAGTTGAATGTGAGGTAAACAATGGTGTATTTGAAACCAGATACAACCTAAACTCGTCTATGCT
>DATDTS010000058.1:0-16838 GCA_035290745.1 Candidatus Bilamarchaeaceae archaeon
TTATTTATTATTCCATAAAAAAATTCAAAGTATGTTACCCAACTAATAGCAGGTTCTTGATATGGCGATTCTTTTTTTATTTGTTCAATGTATTGGATTACTTGTTTGTCCCCTTTTGTGATTCCTATCAAAATATTTGTATCAAGTAGGAGGTACATGTTCATCTCTCCAAACTAAAGCTTCCCCTTACATGTTCTATTGTTTTTTCCATTTCTTGCCATTCTTTTATGTCCAAGTTTAACCTTGTACTAAGTATTTTATCCCATTTTGATTTTGTATGGTATTTTTTGATGTGCTCTCTTATTAGATATGATAAAAATTCTGGTATGGTCATATCATGAGCTATTGCTTCTGTTCTGAATTTTATCCAATCTTCTTCGCTAACGTTTTTTAGCAATACATTTTTCATAAGTATATATTAGATAAACAAGTTTATAAAGATTAACTATCTTCTAAATTTCTTCTATTGATTCTGCCAGTATTTTATATACTTCTACTTTTTTTGAGAACTGCTTGAAAAATGCATCCATCATTTTTTCTGCTATCAAAGGAATAATAAGAACTGACTTTGTTCGCAAAACGCCTCTAAGGTCAAGCTTGTTGAAATGATAATAAAATCTTCTTTTTACTCTATTAAAATCTTTTTTGTCCTTTGCTTTTATATCATAAACATAAACTAGTTGCATACCACTCTTTTTGCATTAGATTTTTTAAATGTAACCAGAGTTACAATGTCTATGTCAACTTTATTTCAACAAAAAGTATGGAATGCCTGCAAAAAAATCCCAAAAGGAAGGGTTTCAACATACAAAGAAATATCAAAAATGATCAAAAATCCAAACGCTTCAAGGGCAGTTGGCAATGCTTTGAACAGGAATCCTCATGCTCCAACTATACCATGCCACAGGGTTGTAAAATCAACTGGGGAAATTGGTGGTTTTGCACATGGAAAAAAAGCTAAAATACTTTTATTAAAAAAAGAAGGCATCGAGGTGAAAAATAACAAAATCCTGAATTTTAAAAGCATAGTTTTTAAAGGCTAAAGTACCATATCTTTTAATTAGAAATTTTATGTATTTTAGAACACAATTTAGAGTGATTTTTGCAAAAAATTTTAGGTGAAATTTGTGACTGAAATAATACTAAAAGAAACAATTGAAAGTGACATGAAACAAAGTTACATGGACTATGCAATGAGTGTAATCGTTGGTCGTGCAATTCCTGATATGCGTGATGGTCTAAAGCCAGTTCATAGGAGAATTATCTATTCAATGTATGAGATGGGTTTGTTTCATAATAAAGCATATAAAAAATGTGCAAGAGTGGTTGGTGACGTTTTAGGTAAGTACCATCCACATGGCGACACTGCAATTTATGATTCATTAGTTAGAATGGCTCAAGATTTTTCTTTAAGATATCCTTTAGCTGATGGACAAGGTAATTTTGGTAATATTGATGGCGACAACGCAGCTGCAATGAGATACACAGAAATACGTTTAAAACCACTAGCTGAAATGTTATTAAAAGACATTGACAAAGAAACAGTTGAATTCACAGACAATTTTGATGGTTCGCTAAAAGAACCAAGTGTTTTACCATCGCAAGTTCCAAATCTTTTAATCAATGGTTCAAGCGGCATTGCAGTTGGAATGGCAACAAACATTCCACCACATAATTTAATTGAAATAGTTGATGCTTGCACTTCATTTATTGATGGTGCTGATGAAGAAAAGCTAATGCAAATAGTTACTGGTCCTGATTTTCCAACAGGTGGCATAATTGTTGGCAAGGGAGGCTTTTATCAGGCCTACAAAAACGGAAGAGGGATCATTAAAGTAAGAGGAAAAGCAGAGGTTGTAGGTAAGGAAATTAAAATTACAGAAATACCTTATCAAGTTACCAAAAAAGCAATAATCGATGCAATTGTTAATGCAGTTAAGGAAAAGAAAATAGATGGAATTTCTGGAGTCCATGATCGTTCAGATAAGCGCGGTGTCGAATTATTAATAGAAACAAAAAGAGACGCTAACCCTGAAGTTGTATTGAATCAATTATATACCCATACCCCACTTGAATCATCTTTTGGTATAATTAATCTTGTACTTGTTAAGAATGTTCCAAAGGTTTTAGGATTATACGACATGGTTAAGGCATTTATTGATTTTAGAAAGGATATTGTAACCAAAAGATGTAACTATGAGCTAAAAATAGCAAAGGAAAGGGCGCACATTTTAGAAGGTTTGAGAATAGCTTTGGAGAACATTGACTCAATAGTAGCATTTCTTAAATCATCTAAAGACACAAATGAAGCAAAAGAAGGCTTAATTTCACAGTATTCGCTATCCCAAAATCAGGCATCTGCAATACTTGATATGAAACTTTCTAGATTAATCTCTCTTGAAAGACAAAAGATTGAAGACGAGTACAATGAACTAAACAAAAAGATAGAATGGCTTACTGAGATTTTATCCGATATTAATAAGATACTTCAGATTATCAAGCAAGAGCTGGCTGAGATAAAAGAAAAGTATGGAGATGTAAGACGAACCCAAATAATTGATGCAGAAGATGATTTTACAATAGAAGAGTTAATTCCAAATGATAACGTGGTTGTTACCATCACTAATAAAGGTTATATCAAAAGGATAGCTTTAGATGAATACAAATCACAGAACCGCGGTGGAAAAGGAGTTATTGGAACCAATACAAAGGAAGAGGATTTTGTACGTGATATGGTTGTTACTAAGAATCATAATCACATCCTGTTCTTTACTGATAAGGGAAGGGTCTTTTGGCTTAAAACATATGCTATTCCAGAATCTGGAAGGTATGCAGCAGGGAGAACAATTGTAAATCTTTTAGATATAAAAGATGAAAAAGTAACATCATGGATTTCAGTTGATACTTTTAATGAAAACGACTATTTAGTAATGGTAACTAAAAACGGAATTATAAAACGAATCTCTCTAAATGCATTTTCACGTCCTCGTAAAGGAGGCGTTATTGCAATAGGCCTTAAAGAAGGAGATGTTTTGGTTGATGTACTCAAGACAACAGGAAACCAAGAGGTTATACTTGCTACGAGGTTTGGCCAGGCAATAAGGTTTAATGAAACTGAAGCACGCGAATTAGGAAGAACTGGGCAAGGTGTAATTGGAATTCGTTTAAAGGATAAAGAAGATGCAGTTGTTGGTGCAGCTGTTTCGAAAGACCCAACTATCTTCACTGTAACTGAAAATGGCTATGGAAAGAGGACACATCTTGATGAATATCGATTGCAGTCCCGTGGTGGTTCAGGTGTTATTAATATAAAAACTGAGGGAAGAAATGGTTCAGTTATTGGAGTAAAGTCAGTTAAAAATGGTTATGATGCGATTTTAGTTACCAATAAGGGTCAGACAATCAGAATTCCTGTTGACAGTGTCTCAGTTATTGGAAGAAATACTCAAGGAGTTAGGCTTATGCGTCTTGCAGATGATGAAAAACTAGTTGGTTTTGCCATTGTAAGATCTGAAGGCGAGCCAGCACAACAAATAAAAACTGAAGACAATCCTGAATCTGGTAATGAGTAATAAATAAAAAAATAAAAAAATTGTTAATCTCGGTTACGCACCAACAAATAACTCGTTTTGCGTTACTTCGTTGAGGTATGCTTCTAGCAACGTGTATTCCATAGTCTCACCCGGATGCAAAACTCTTAGCAGTTTGAACTGCGCGCCAGATTGTCATCCTTGAGACTCCGAACATGTCTGCTAGATCCCTTAGAGAATATGGATGGCTATAATACAATTCCAACATTTGCTGAAGTTTATCTTCAGTCATACTATTCGGTCGCCCGACTTTCTTTTCAAAACTAGTTTCTTCTACACTTTGACTGTCACTGGATTTCATACCACCTTTTTGCTGCCAAAAGACAATTCCTTCCGGTCATTTTTTACACCTCTTTTTGTTCTCATACACCATGACGTGTATGGGTATGTATACTTATGTGGGCAAATATTTATAAATAGCCGTCACAAAATAGAGGGGGACTAAGGGTATGCTTCTATTCCCCCTACTATAATGCCCCCTTACATTAGACTACTAAATTTGTGTTTATCTTGTGTGACGCACCTTTAAATACTTTTTGAAACATAACTAAAAAACTATAAATTATAACAAATGAACTAGAGGTTTTTTATGGGAACTGCTGCCGTAGCTGCTGACTTGCGTGAAATGGTTAGTGATTTACCTCAGGTTGTTACTGATCTAGCTCCTTATCAGGTTGTTGATGGTTTTGTTGTTAATAGAGACAGTTCCAATCTATTGGTTCCAGTTTCTGCTCCAGGAGTCCAATATGCAAAACACTCAAGGCTAGGGGGTCAAAGACTTTATCTTACAGAACATGATGATTTACAATGGCTTTGTTTCCCTTTTACAAATCTACATGTTCGTTTTGTCTATAACAGTGATATTGCTTACCATACAAGAATGAATGCAGAAAGATTGTTGACTGGTGCACCACATAGAGAATATCTCCCTCCATCTCGTGTTTTAGACCTTCTTTTTAAGGTTGGCACGCTTAACTCTGACGTTGGTACTTTCGATTTTAAGGTTGAGGTATTTGATACAAGAACAGGTCAAAAAAGGTATTATAAAGCAGAAGATTTTCTTGCAGACATGTTTCGTGGGCCTGCTATGAATCTTCTTTCTCCAGATGGTCAAGTTCCAAATTACTTAAGACCGTTTGTTACTTCTTTTGGCGAGAGTCCTTTTTCATTAAGTCCTCCTGCTTCTGATGCCACTAGTGAAAATCATGTTTTTGCTTTAAGCAGGTCTTGGCCAATTTGGGTAAACCCAACTAATTTTACTGGAGTTACATTGTTTTTGCCATTATGTGGGCCTGAAGGTTTTGGCATGCCTGAAGTGGGTTTAGGTGATGCAGAAATAAGAAAAGCAAGTGCTAATTATTCAGCAACAAGGGAGCAGTTTGTAGAGGCATTAGCACTAATAAAAAATTTATTGCATGGTTCCCAAGTAATTGACCATGCTTCAGGAGAATCCTTAACAGGAGTTATATTTCATGATGCATTGATGCCATTTGTTGGGAATGGTGAAACACATTATGCAGAATCAATATCTTCCAATATTTTTGTTGTAGTTAATGAAGGCGGAAAAAAAGTTTTACTAACTCCTCCAGCAGAGCATGGCAATTACCCAGGAATAACAAGATTTTTTACATTAAAACTTGCAAAGGAAATTTTGATTCCTCTTGGCTTAGTTGATGAGGTACGAGAGGGAAAAGTTACAAGAGATCTTCTTATGAACGGAGATGTTTTGGAAGTATTTAGAAGTGGAAGCGCATCAGGAGTTAATTTTGTAAATGCTCTTGTATGGTATGATCCATCTTCTCAGAGATTTGTAAGAAAAAATCTTGGTGATTCCGCTGGACATGTTGCTACAGCAGTTTCAGAAGCATATGAATCAGTTATACGTGGTTATGAAGTTGATCTAGTAGACCCAAATTCATCAGTCAGACTTGATGCTTTAGTTAAATTTGCTCGAATGTGTGTTAGGTTAGAACTTCCAGAAGACAAAAGAGAAAAGGCCATGGAAACATTTAGCCCAGATTCTGTGAGAAGCTTTAGAAGCAGTCTTGTTTTAGAAGGCCTTAATGATTTTCCAAGAACTTTTCGCAGGTCTAAAAGATTTGTTGGCCAAGAACACAGGCAAAATGCTCTTAGAAGATTGGCTACAAACAGATGTTAGATTATAAATCCTATTTTTATTAATAGGACTCATGAATTTATTCAGTGATTTAATTCCACTTCTAATTGCAATTATTTTTTGGGGATCTTATCTTGTTCCTATGAAAAAGGTAAAGGAGTATGACCCATATTTTTTTCAATTTTTGTTTTGTTCAGCCGTTCTTATTTCTAGTATCGTTTTTTCGTTTTTCTTTGCAGAATTTGTACTCTCTCCGTTTGCAATTCTATCAGGCTTTTTATTTGCAGTTGGAAATGTGTTTTCCCTTGCAGCAGTTAAGGAGTCAGGTATGTCTAGGGCATTTCCAATATGGGTTGGAGTTGGAATTAGCGTAGTCTTTTTATTTGGAGTTTTCTTTCTTTCAGAATCGTTTGCTTCACTTCTTTTTGCAATAATTGCGCTAGTTCTTGTTATTGCAGGAGTGTTTCTCGTTTCATCAACTAACGATCAAAAAAAGGAATCCTCTACAAAAGGGATTCTCTTTGCAGTTTGTGCAGGCATCTTATTTGGCAGTTACCTTGTACCATTTAAACTTGCGAATATGGAATTGCTTAGTTTTCTTTTTCCAATGTCAATTGGTATTTTTGTCGGAAGCCTAGTCATCTTTCTTTATAAGCGTCCTCAGATAGATGCCACAATTCTTGTTTCAGGATCTTTTTCTGGTTTTCTTTGGAATATTGGGAATGTAGCTAACTTTTCAGTTGTCTCTAACTTTGGTTTGGCACTGGGCAGTTCCTTGACCCAAATTTGTTTGTTTATTGGGATTCTGTGGGGCATATTCTACTTTAAGGAGGTTAAAGACAGGCATAAAACAATTTCAATTATACTTGGTTCTATCCTTCTTTTTGCTGGTGCCATTCTGTTGGCTTTTTCAAAGTAGTGTAATACAAAAGCAACCAATTTAAATGTTAAACAATAATTTATGTTATGGCTAAAAAAACTTTTGGGGATTATTTTGTAATAAAAAGGGACAAAAAGGTCAAACCTCCAAAGCAGGAGGCCGCCCCAAAAAATAATCTTGTTAATATGGCATCCAAGGTAGTTAAAGATTATGAAGAACAGCTTATGGCCTCTGGAATTATTTCTAAACCAGCAGATCTAGCTAAATTTAAGCCTACTGTAGCTAATGAAAATCGATTTATTTGTGAAATAAAATTCTGTGACTCAAAAAGCAATGATCGATATATTATCTTAAATATTGGTAAGACCACTGGTGAAGTGTTAAACGCCTCTGTGCATTTTCAAGGTACTACCAAACCTATCAGTGCTGTCCAATCTTCTAAACCTAAGAAGAAATAAAGTGATTGGAAAAACGGGCCAAGTCCCAAACATTTGAAATCTTTGATTTCAATAGGAGCTGAATTTATTGCCTTCTCTTGTTTTGTTGTGAGTATGTCCTACTTTTTTATTAACACGATCTATCCTTCACAGCTGCCACAACTATTTTTTTGTTTATTTGAAAAATTTTTATTTTTCAAATCTTTGAACTTATCACTTAAGTTCAAATCACTTGGATTATTAAATTTAAAACCAGATTCTGTTTCTGTAACCGTGAAGTCAATACTTGTTCCATTCAGTATTCTTAAGCTTTGTTTATCTATAAAAATCTTCAATCCTTTTGATTCTAAAATAGTATCTCCTTCTTTTTCTTCTTTATCAAACTGCATCCCATAGGAATATCCAGAGCATCCAGCCGGTTGTGCACTTATCCTTACCCCATACTGTTTTTTGTCCTGTTTTTCCATGAGTTCATTAAGTTTTTTTACTGCTTCATCTGTAAATTCTATTGATTTTTTAGAATCGACTCTTTCGTCATTGTTAAGTATTATTGAATTTAGTTCAGCTATTATTTTGTCTATCTTATCCTCTGTAAAACCATGAGATGCAAATCCTTCACCTATTTTTTCATATGCGGATACATGACAGCCGATACAGTGAATACCATATTCCTGTAATTTTGGAACAATTTCTGGATACTCCAGTATAACCTCTCCAATTGTAAGATCCTTGGTTATTTGTTTGATTCCTGGTTTGATCTTGGTATCTTCCATCAGGTATCACCTTAATTATTTAGCGTAAATTCTCTTATTAAATCTATCTTCTTATAGAAAGAATTATGAAATCAGTAAATCCAGCAACTGGAGAAATTATCCAGGAATACAAAACATTATCTTCTGAAGAAGCCTTTGAAGAGGTTAAAAAATCAAGAAAAGCATTTGAACAATGGAAAAATGAGCCATTCAATGAAAGATTAAAATTTGTAAAAAAAGTTGGAGAACTTCTTAGAAAAAACTCAAGAAAATATGCTGAAACAATGACGTCTGAGATGGGTAAGCCAATAAAACAGGCCATTGCTGAAGCTGAAAAATGTGCTTGGGTTTGTGACTACTATTGTGAAAATGCAGAAAAATTTCTCAAAGATGAGCCAGTTGATACGGGAGCAAAGAAGAGTTACATCACTTTTCACCCATTAGGAGTTATCTTAGGAATCATGCCATGGAATTTCCCTTTTTGGCAGGTAATACGTTTTGCAATTCCTGCTATTATTGCCGGTAATACATGTGTTTTGAAACATGCAAGTAACGTTCCTGGCTGTGCTTTGGAGCTTGAGAATCTATTTAGAGAGTCCGGGTTTCCCAATCATGTGTTCAAAACTTTACTTGTTTCTGGAAAAGTTGCATCTGAAATCGTTGAACAAGATCTAGTTGAAGGTGTTTCATTAACTGGAAGCAATGCAGCCGGTGAAAAGGTTGGGGAAGTTGCAGGTAAACATGTCAAAAAACTTGTTTTAGAGTTAGGCGGAAGTGATCCTTTTATTGTTTTGAAAGATGCTGATTTGGATTTTGCGTGTGAATTTGGAGTAAGTGCAAGATTGCAAAACAATGGCCAGAGCTGCATAGCTGCAAAGAGATTTATTGTACATAACGAAGTTGCAGATAACTTTAGGAAGAAATATGTTGCTTTGCTTAAAGCTCAGAAAATAGGCGATCCAATTGATGAGTTAGTTACTCTTGGGCCTCTTGCAAGAGAAGACCTATTAATTGATTTGGAAAATCAAGTAAAACAAGCAATTCGGCATGGCGGAGACCTTTTAACAGGTGGAAAAAAGATTCAAACAAAAGGCTATTTCTATGAGCCAACCCTAATTGAAGTAAAAAAGGACAATCCTATCCTACAACAAGAATTATTTGGTCCAGTTGCTCTTTTAGTTGTTTGTGAAAATGAAGAAGAGATGTTGGAAGTTGCAAACAATACAGAGTATGGTTTAGGCGCAAGTGTTTGGGGCAGGGATTCTGAACATGCTGAGAAATTTGCGCAAAAAGTTGAGGCTGGAATGGTATTTGTTAATAGTATAGTAAAATCCGACCCAAGGATTCCTTTTGGTGGTATAAAAAAATCAGGCATTGGAAGGGAATTGTCACATTATGGTTTGAAAGAGTTTGTTAATATTAAAACTATTGTGGTGACTAAATGAAAGCTTCAGACTTAATGGTAAAATGTCTGCTTAACGAAGATGTTGAATATATCTTTGGTCTGCCAGGAGAAGAAAACATTGAATTCTTAGATTCTCTTTCTTCTTCAAGCATAAAATTCATTACAACCCGCCATGAACAAGGGGCAGCCTTTATGGCAGATGTTTACGGTAGAATTAAGCAAAAAGCAGGTGTTTGTTTATCAACCCTTGGTCCAGGGGCAATGAATTTGACAACCGGGATTGCAAGTGCTAATCTTGATCACTCACCATTAGTTGCAATTACTGGCCAGGCTGATTTCAAAGGAAGGCATTTTGAGCAGCACCAATATGTCGATGTTGTCAAATCATTTGAGCCTATTACAAAATGGAACGCACGCATCACTTCTGCGGATTCTATTCCTGAACTAGTAAGAAGGGCATTTCGTGTTGCACAGATGGAAAAGCCAGGCGCAACCCATTTAGAATTAGCTAATGATATTGCAGGTGAAGAAGTTGAATCTTTAGGACCACTTCATAAACACCCTTTGTTTGTTAGCCACCCAATCCACAAAGATATTCAAGCCGCAGCTGAACTTATCAACAAGTCCAAGTACCCAATTATTATTTCAGGAAACGGAGTCATCAGAACAAACTCTTCAGATGCTCTTTTGAAATTTGCAGAAGCTGCTCAAATACCAGTTGTCAAAACCTTTATGAGCAAGGGCAGTGTTCCTTCTAAACATCCATTCTCTATTGGAATTTTTGGTCTAAAATCCAGGGATTTTATCATGCATGAGTTGGAAAAAGCAGATTGTGTTGTTACTGTTGGTTATGATGTAATTGAATATTCACCAAAGTTTTGGAATAGTAAAATGGATAAAACAATTATTGATATAGATACTGTTCCTGTTCAAAATAGGGACAGATATTATGATTTTTGCTTGGAGTTAGTTGGTGATTTAAGATTTACTTTAACTGAATTATCAAAAATTGTTAATAAAAAAACTCATTGGAATAAGGAGACAAGAGAAAGAATTGAAAGAGCAAAAAATGATTACACCCCTTCCTTTCCCATCAAGCCACAACATTTTCTCCAATCTATTAGAAAAGCTATGTCTGATTCTGATATTCTAGTTTCAGATGTTGGAATGCATAAGCTTTGGATTTCTCGCTTATTTGAAACATATAAACCAAACACAGTTGTAATTTCAAATGGTTTTGCTAGCATGGGCATAGCCCTACCAGGTGCAATTGGAGCAAAGATAGCTAAGCCAGATTGCAACGTTATCTCAGTTTCAGGTGATGGCGGTTTTCTAATGAATATCCAGGAATTAGAAACTGCAAAAAGATTAGGGATTTCAGGGGTTCATATTATATGGACAGATAATAGCTATGGTATGATTGAGTGGCACCAAGCTATAAAGCACAAGAAGAAGTTTGGTGTTGAATTTACAAATCCTGATTTTATGCTTCTTGCGAAGAGTTTTGGTATCAAAGGCTATAAGGTGGAGAAGGCAAGTGAGTTGTCAGATATTCTTTCAACTGCAATAAAATCAGGTGAATTATGCTTAGTTGAGGTTCCAATTGATTATTCAGAAAATAAAAATATCACTTTTGACCCAAGTTCTTCTAATTAGAAACCATCACAAATAGACATATTCACCTGAATAAGTTGAAGCATAAGGAGTTCTTATGATTATAGGAGTCCCCTTCACTTTGACTTCAGCTTTTAATTCATCCGCCCTTCTTTTTGTTAGTGCATCCAATAAAAAATCCCATGCACTTGGCAAACCGTATTTTTGTGCACATCCAAGAGCCTCAAAAAGTACCTTTTCTCCCTCTTTTAGTCCAAATCTTTCTATTACCTCTAAACATTCCCTATAAAACATATAATTTGCAGCAATATCAAGAGCCCATGTTATATTCCTGTTTTGTCCTCTTGCTTTTTGGTATAAAACACTTAATGAAGCTCCGAAAACCCCATTTCTTTCTCCAGTATCTATGCATTGTATCACACGCATGCTATGCAATCCTAATAAATACCCTCTCCTAAGTACTTTATCAATTTCCCTTTCATTATGTTGTAGTCCATAACTGTCTCCAATTGCACTTGCAATAGACTCTTCAAGTGGCAAACAGGCTGCTCTACGCATGTTAATGCTTGGCATTTGTCTATTTACTTTTGCATGAAATTCTTCATGCCTTCTAGTGCTTGGGAGTTTTCTTAATTTTTTTGATGAATAAACAATCTTGTTATCATCACCACACATTGCACATACTGAATACAAAACTGCATATCCACTATGTTGTTCTCTTACCTCAGCCAGCCTTTTTCTTGCCCTCCTATAAGCAACGTTTGGATCAAGTTTTCTGCCATCCACATCAATTATAGCAGTTAAGCGTCTTCCATTTGAAACAGCAATGCATCCTAGATACCTTCTTCTAGGGGGTTCTCTTGTCTTTATAACTAGCACCATGCTATACCATTTATGGCAAATATATAAAAATGATACACATGCGCATTATAAATAAGTTGAATCAGACACTGTATTGATCACGATTGGTCGGTTAATAACAACAAAAACTATGGCGCCGTGGGGCGCCATTATTGGTTGTAATTTATGACTGCTGATCCTGTTTATAAGCGCCTGGTTTATTTATGAATGCCGATTTTATTTATAAGTACCGACTTCTACTAATGTCTTTCTTATAACCGGGAGTTTTTTTGGTTGTTTGTTTTATCTTCCCAATTGTTTAGGACATTATCTTGAATCAGAATTGGGGAAAGTATTAAAAAGCTATGAGACTAATAAAATGCGTATGAACAGGTCAATTTTAGTAATTTTATTTGTGTCATTGCTATTCATAGCTGGCTGTACACAACAACCGCCTAATGGTGTTAATCCTGGATCAAAAATAGATGTAAGTGTTGATGATGACCCAGTTGATGGTTCAGCAGATGCACCAGTAACTATTGTTGAGTTCAGTGATTTTCAATGCCCTTATTGTGGAACATTTTATTCAACAACGTTGCCTTTGATTAGAAAGGATTATGTTGAAACTGGAAAGGTAAAAATGGTTTACAGGGATTTCCCATTAAGTAGCATCCACGCAAATGCACAAAAAGCAGCAGAAGCTTCAGAATGTGCAGATGAACAGGGAAAGTTCTGGGAATATCATGATGTTTTATTCGAGAAAAAGAGTTTGGAAATAGCAAGTCTTAAGCAGCATGCAGTTGATCTTGGCTTAGATGCAGATCAATTTAATGAATGCTTAGATTCAGGAAAAATGGCAACTGAGGTACAAAAGGATCTTGCAGACGGTACTCTTTATGGGGTAAAAGGAACTCCTGCATTCTTCATAAACGGTATTTTAATAAGTGGTGCACAGCCTTATAGCACATTCAAGCAGATAATTGATAAAGAGTTAAGCAAAAGCTCATAATCTTAATTTATAATATGAAAATATTTTGGGGGTTATATTATGGAAAAAGTTGAAGTACTTATTTTACTTGTTGCACTTATGTTAATTGTAACAATCGTATCTGTCTCAGTTACATTTGATATTCAAAAAAAGGTCAATTCATTTAATGAGAAATTAGATAATTTTACTGTTACAGTTGATCAACCTTCTACTACTAAGAACCCTCCTTCTCAGCCAGATTCACCTGCACAACCTTCGCCTCCACCTTCTCAACAACCTTCAAAAGTTACAGTTAATACAGAAGGCGATCCTTTCTTAGGACCAGAAAATGCTTCAGTAGTTGTTGTTGAGTTCAGTGATTTTGAATGTCCGTATTGCCAAGCGTCTTATGGAACACAGGATACTTTAGTTGCAAGATTCAAGTCCCAGGATCCAACATGGGAAGCAGCAGTTCCTAAACTAAAAGAATTAGCTAATCAAGGCAAAATCAAATTTGTCTATAAAGATTTCCCATTAAGTAGCATCCACGCAAATGCACAAAAAGCAGCAGAAGCTTCAGAATGTGCAGATGAACAGGGAAAGTTCTGGGAATACCATGATACCTTATTTGAAAAACAAACATTAGACATAGCAAGTCTTAAGCAGCATGCAGTTGATCTTGGCCTAGATGCAGATCAATTTAATGAATGCTTAGATTCAGGTGCCATGGCTTCAGAAGTTCAAGAAGACCTTCAACAAGGAAGCTCTTATGGAGTAAGTGGGACACCTAGTTTCTTTGTCAATGGTGTCAAGATTAGTGGTGCACAATCCTTCAGTGCATTTGAATCTTTAATTGAGCAAGAATCAGAAAGTTAATTTTTTCTTTCTTTTTCTATATTTCAAATTTTTTTCTTTGTGGTGGTCGAATGGGCAAGTCATCTGCTATAACACACTCAAATATTGCATTGATAAAGTATTGGGGTAGGTCTGATCAGGCTGATTCTTCATTAAATCTTCCATCAAATGATTCAATAAGCATGACAAAATTAGGTTTGTCTGATATAAAACTCGAAACTCATACAACAATCGAATTTTCTGATAAGTATTCTGAAGATAGCGCTGAACTTGAAGGCGAGGATCTTTCTGGAAGAAAATTGGAAAGGATACTTAGAGTTGTAGATCCATTACGAAAGAAAGCAGGCATTAACCTAAAATTTAAGATGGTAAGTAAAAACGATTTCCCAACACAAGCAGGGTTGGCTTCTTCTGCAGCTGGTTTTGCTGCACTTGCAATAGCAGCATCAAGTGCTCTGAAACTTAAGTTATCTAAGGAACAAATCTCAACTTATGCTCGTTTGGGTTCTGGTTCTGCTGCAAGATCTATTCATGGTGGCTTTGTTAGATGGCATAAAGGAAATACACATGAAACCTCTTACGCAGATCAAATATGTGGTCCTAATGATTTTCAAATGAATGCAGTTATTGCAGTTGTTAGCGAAGAACAGAAAAAGATAACATCAGATGTAGGTCATGAATCAGCAAAAACAAGCCCTTTTAATGAGGCCAGAATTAGTGTTTCCCACAATCAGGTAGAGGACATAATCACGGCAATAAAAGATAATGATTTTGCTAAAGTTGGAAAGATAGCTGAAGCAAGTTGTAAGTACATGCATGCAGTTATGATGACTTCTGAGCCTTCTTTGTTTTATTGGCAACCTGCTACCCTTCGTATTATACATGCTGTTCAGAAAATGAGAAGCAATGGTTTAGAAGCTTATTTTACAATCGATGCAGGACCAAATGTGCATTGTTTTTGCAGGCCTGAAGACAGGGATGAAGTTCAAAAAGTTTTGGAAAAGATTGAAGGAGTTAAAAAAACAATTCCTGTCAAACCTGCAGAAGATTCTTTTGTAACTAAAAAACACCTATTCTAAACGTTTCTTTCTGAATTCGCCAGTTGGACTGGCGCTCGGAAAAAACAAGTGCACAAGAAAAATGCAGAGTTAGTGCGCCATGTTGGTTGGAAAAGGAAGAACCAACTATACTGAGACAGAAAAGTATTTCCGTCTCATATATACACAACCAAGGGTGATAAACTTAAAAAATGAAATCGGTATTACTTAGTTGGTTGTGTATATGTTTCAGAATACCAAATTATTTGACCTGTAAGAAAAAATACCGAGAGCCCTCTCCAGAGGGCGAAGTTAAGTTTATTAACCGTTGGAATAAACTACTTATAATGAATCTTAGAGAAGCATTAACCTTATTATTACCCCTAATTCTTATTCCAATTACCCTTTATGGTGTTTTATTATTTGGGCATGATACTGGAAATGTTATCATAGGCATTGCATTTTTTATTGGGGTTATAAAGTTTACAAAAACTAAAGAAGAAAAAAGATTTATGATTGTTTTAGCAATCTTTTCCATGTTATTTGAAATTGCAAATGTTGCAATTGGATTTTATAAATATCTAGATGTCGTAATGGTCCCTAACTGGATTGGTTTAGGGTGGGGAGTACTTGGGCTTTATCTAATTAGAAATTCTAGTGTTATCTCCAGAATAAGTGACCAGCTAACCTATTTTATAATGTCAGTTGTTTATCTATCATATTGGTTGGCATCAGGTATGCAAATCCCAATTCTAATTGTTGTCATATTCGCAATAGCTACAATTTACCTACTTTCTTTGTCTTCTAAATTTTCCACTTCATTTTTTGGATTTGCAAGTTTAATGGGTGTTATTATCGAGTTTTCAGGTACAGAATTAGGAATATGGAACTATCTTGATAACTTTGGAGCAGTAGTTTTTCCTAACTTGGCACATTTAGGCATGTCTTATGCAGCAGCTATCGCATTTGTTTTATGGTTAGTGAAAGTTGAATAAAAATATAAACTTTGTTTTTCCGAATGTTTTTAAACTTTTAGTAATTATAAACTTTATATGGTGTTTGTAAAAAATACTTGTTTTCTATTGTTTATATTATTGTTGATTTCTTTTGGGTGTGTTGCAAACCAGAATACAGAGGGTACTAATGAGGTTCAAGATAATAGTGTTGCTAAAGGGTCAGAACCAGAAGAAAAAACCACAGAACCAACAGAGTATGCAGGGAGTGCTTTCAAAAGAAATGAAGTTTCTTTGTGTAATGTAGTTAAAGATTCAGAAATTGAGGAAATGTTTGGATTGGAGTCCGATAAACTATCTCACACTACCGCTTATCTCCCATTATCTACAGTAACCTCTAGTGCATGTACTTATGAATTATTAGAACCAGATGCTGCAACGATCAAAACTAAATATGGTGTTTATACAAACGATGAATTTTATGATTCAACCTTTGAATCTTTACTAAACGAGAGCATATCAAATGGAAAATTGGGGGAGTATGACTACATTTACTATGAAGGGGTTCTATCAAAATACAATTTTATCATAAAAATACCAGAAGAAAAAGTTTTCATAGAAATCTCTGCATCAGAAAACTTTCCCGGTATCAATGAAAAGAAATTGCATGATATTGGTGCGCTTTTAGTCTCTAGGATAGATGTCTCTGTTGATAAAGTAAATGAGTTAACCGCACCTTCCAAAGAAATGCTTACTTATACTGGTGAAAACCTTGCTTTCGAATACCCTTCAAATTGGGAGGTAGACAAACAATATACTTACACTTCTTTACAGGATAAGGTATCTGTTAAGGATCCTGATGGTACGTTTTTTATATTAATTGGTACTGGCGATAATGTCGGATCCGATAATTCTAAAGTTTTCCAGGAAATGGTTGAGACAACCCCAGGAATTCTTCATAACTCAAAAAATGAGGATGAAAAAATTAAGAAATACACAATAATCGCTAAAGACAAAGACAAGATATCTGTGCTTCAATTCGGCAGTCTTTACGATCAAAAATCTCTTTTTGTTGCAAGTAATAAACTAACACAAGAAGAATACGATTTGTATGAAGATGCAATAAAATCTATTCTTGATTCGGTTAGAGCTAAATAATAAAATGAGAGATCCATATCAGAGATAGTTTTTAGAACGGTATTCTACTTTTTTTGTTTGTTAAATCCAATTTCGGAATCGCGAACTTAAGTTGGTTCTTTTAAGTGGCAAACCCGGCAAGTTTTGCCAAAACTTTTAATAACAGTTCCAATCAAGAGTGATTAATATGTCAAAACTAAAATTTATCTCCCTAGACAAACTTCTCGAAATGTATACAAACAGGGAAGAATTTAA
>DATDTS010000059.1:0-9740 GCA_035290745.1 Candidatus Bilamarchaeaceae archaeon
ATATCAACTTTCATCAAATGCAAATGTAACCTTCACCGGAATAAACTACGCTTTATCTACACCAAGCAATGGATTGGACCTTAACATTACCGGAGGCAGTAATGGTACTACTTTAGTAGGTTCTACATACAACAACTTTACAACTTCATATGGGACAATCTTCTTTGATAATGCAAAAAATGTTACTGTTAAACTAATGAATTTAAGTGATTCGGGTGCTTCTTCCACTGGCTGCAGTGGATTTAGTGGAACATGTACTTTACTTACTCCAAGCACTAATGTAGTTAATATTTCAAATGCCTCAGCTACAGGCACTATTATTTTAGGTATGTACTTTGACACATCAACCAGTCCAACATCTTCAAACCTTTATATCTCTAAATACAATACTACAAACAGTGGATGGCAGCAGGTAGGCCAAACATCAGTTGATACTACAAATGGGACTGTGAAATATGGAGCTATAACATCTTTTAGTACATTTGGAATAGTTAATTTTGTAGCTTCTGGTTTAACTCCTTCTTCAGATGGCACAACAGTTAAATCACTTGAAATAGATTATGATTTCACCTGTTCAGATGGCTCATTAGAAGTATCTACTACAAAAGGAGCAGAAGTTAGTTTAGTAGAATTGTCTCCATTTTATCTGTTACTAGAAAAGAAGGAAGCAGATTCTGAGGGAAATGTATTATTCACAATAACTGAAGATGGAACTTATAAGATAAGGGCTACTAAGTCGGGATATACCTCAGCTGAAGAAGAGAATCTGGAATTTAATTTATGTGAAGAAGAAACACCAGAAGAGGATGGAGAAGAACCTGAGCCAGAACCACAGCCAGAACAACCTCCTGAACAACTGGAATGTAGTGTTGATTCAGATTGTGAAGAAGGTTATGAATGTAAAGAGAATAGTTGTGCACTAAAAACAGTTGCACCTCCACTTGATAATCCTCAATCTGAAGCATTAGATTCAATAAATAAGGCACAACAACAATTAAACAAAGCAAAATCAGAAGGTAAAGATATAACAGAAGCACAGAAGAAACTAGATGAAGCGAAAGAAGCATATGAAAATGGAGAGTATGAAAAGGCAAAACAGCTTGTTTCTGGAGTTCAGAGTTTGGTTAAAACTCCTGAATCAAAACAACCAGAACAACCTAAAGAACCAGCACCTGAGGGACAGGGAGATTCGCTTGGCTCTTTACTAATCATAGGCTCAGCAGTAGTTGTTGTAGTAGTTTTAGTTGGGGCATATCTTTTCTTAAAAGGTGGAAAATCAGAAGGTTATAAATTCAAAAAGTAAAAAACAACTGCTATGTTGTTCTTAATTTTCCTCTATATTTTATATACGTAGAATATTCAATATAAATTTTTTTAGCTATGAGTTCCTGTACAGTAGGAGCAAGTTTTTGAACATCCTTTATCCTATCAGTAACTGTTATTGCAAAAGAGTCACTTCCTGCTCCACTTCCAAATGAAGTCACCAATATCCTTTCTTTTGGTTTTGCTATATCCAATACTGCTGCAAGTCCAAGCATAGACGCCCCTGAATAAGTGTTTCCAATCACTGGTGTTAACAATCCAGTTTTGATCTTTTCAGTTGGTACGCCGAGCTGTTTTGCAACTGCAAGTGGAAATTTTGCATTGGGCTGGTGAAAAACAACATGATCATAATCCCCTATTTTTGTGCCTGTTTTTTCCAGCAGTCCTTTTGTAGCACTTTGTACATGTTTGAAATATGCAGGTTCTCCAGTAAATCTTCCTCCGTGTGATGGGTACGTGGCATGCTGTCTTCTCCAGAAATCAGGGGTATCTGTTGTAAAAGAATAAGTATCATCAATTGTTGCTACTACATCCTTTTTTCCTATTAAAAAAGCAGCCCCTCCGCTTGCTGCAGAGTATTCAAGCGCATCTCCTGGCCTCCCTTGGGCAGTATCTGACCCAATGCTCATTCCATATTCAATCATTCCTGAATCAACCATTCCGCATACTATCTGAATGCCTGCAGTTCCTGCTTTGCATGCAAATTCTAGGTCAGCAAGCATTAGATTTGGTGTTGCGTTTATTGCTTCAGCAACTATTGTCGCAGTAGGCTTTACTGCATATGGATGGCTCTCGCTTCCTACATACAATGCACCTATCTGCTTGGAATCAATTTGTGCTCTTTTAATTGCATTTCTAGCAGCTTCAACAGCAATAGTTGCAGCATCCTCATCAATCCCTGCAACTGCTTTTTCCTTTATGCCAAGTCCGTTTTCAATTCTTTCTGGTTCCTCTCCCCATACGCGTGCAATTTCTGATGTTTTTATCCTGTAATAAGGAATATAAGCCCCATAACCTATAATGCCTGCCATGATAACACCTATAATAAGTAAAAGATAAGAAAAGGTTATAACCTACGGTTTTTAATCCTTCTTTTTGTTTTTTCGTTTTTTATCGTAGTCGCTTCCTTTAAATGAAAATGCGACTATGATTATAATAACAATTGCTGCTAACAATATGACTAAAGCATAATTTGTTTTTTCAGTTACAACTACTAGTTTATCAGAATCCCTGAGGACCTCTACAAGATCAAATCTTGCAACCGAGCCATTGACCTCAGCAGTATAATTGCCTGCATATGCCTCTTTTATCTCACCCTGAACCTCTATAGAATAAAATATTTTTGTTCCCGCAAGCCTTTGTTCCTTGAATCTCTCATAATTTTTTTCTTTTTCTGTTAAATCAATTGGATTTATCACTACTTTTGTGAACTTATCTTTTGGAAGTGCAGCTGAAAAGACATTTACAGGTATTTGATTTATTGTTATAGTGGATTTAGAGGTTAGAAAATCATTTTCTTCTTTTATTGTATAATACTCACCACTGAATTCTTTTGTAAGTGTTAATATTAATCCGTTTGCATCACACTCAAAATCCTCGCTCATTTGGTTACAGGTTTCTTCCAAGTCCTCTTTTAGCTTATCTGAAAGACTTACGTTAAATTCCGCTTCTAATTCTCTTACTTCCTTTGTGAGATCAGTTTTCAGTGATATTTTATCCCCTTTTTGGTAGTATTCCTGGGATACACTACCAATTAATAAAAAGATGAATATGAATCCAAGTAGTTTTTTCATGGTATTAACTTGGTGTAGCACATTTTTAAGTTTTCTTGTTTGTTATGTGTGCTAAATAATCCCAAATTGGATACTTCTTTATTTCATACAAAATCCTGCATAAATAATTAAGTCCAGTTGACCCGATTTCCAATTTTAATTATTCTTCTACTTTTATTTTTCTTTTAAGATCTTTGAATTGTGATTTGATTTCTTCTACTAAAAACAACACAAATTTTTTATAATTGCCAAAATGAGCTGCTTCCTGCGTTTCGAAATACGCATCCCTTTTGGAAAACGGAATATCTGTAAATGGAAATCCGCTTAATTGAAGAATATAATTCATAAGCAATCTTGCCATTCTGCCGTTCCCATCTGCAAAAGGATGAATGGTAACAAACTTAGCATGGAATTTAGCTGCAAGTTCAACTGAATGTATCTTATCCTTATTATTTTGGTACCAGGCCAGAAGACTGGACATCAATTTTGGGACATGTTTCCAATCAGGAAAATCATATTTAGAACCACGAATATAAACGTTGACTGGCCTCCAGATGCCAGCGTACGCTTCATACTTTGGAATAGTTTTCAAAAGTAATAGATGAAACTGAAGAATTATTTTTTCATCTAGCGCCATTTTTTTCTCTAAAAGTTCATCGTAAAGTTCTAGGCACTGTTCCATGTTCACAACTTCTAATTCTTCTACATTGTCTACGTCATATCTGTCCCTAAGTTCTAGAATTTTTTTGGTTTGTTCTAATGTAAGTCTACTTCCCTCTATGGCATTTGTATTGGTTATGAACGTTTCTCTAAGCCTTTTTAGGTAATTAGCTCTACTGGCCTTATCAAGCGCCTCCAGAATTTTCTTGTGAGAAGTCTTTACCCGTTCCAATAATAAAGCTGTTTTTTTGTCAATAAATTGTGTATTGGCTTTTAGGATTTTATTCAAGATATACAGATTAATCTGAGAATCTAGTTTCTTTTCAAGTACATGCATTTGTTTGGCCAGAGGTTTTTTTGAGCCAATATAAAGAGAAAAGGTTTTCCATTCGGTATCACCTGTCCTTAGATTCCTCTCTACATAGTAATATGATTTGCCTTTAATTGTTCTTTTTTTTAGCGCCATTTTTTCACAATTAGTTATACCCACAAAAGTATTTAAATCTTGTGGGGTTAACTATTATACCCACAAAAATAGTAAGAAATCGTGAGGATAACAAAAAATTTTCTTCGTAAAAACAAAACGCTCCTGCCGAGAGTGGGTCTCAAGAGCCACAATCATTACCTATTTTGATTCTTGCTCAGTTTCCATCAGTTGTTTTCCTTTTCTTCCTATGTACCATGCTCCAAATCCTAAAATTCCAACTAATGAAACTGCTGGTATGGTAACTGCTGCGACACTTCCGCCAATTGCAATGCTTGCCAGGTGCAAGGCAGAACTTGCTCCTACTCCGACACTTGCAATTTTTCCGTCAGTTGTTTGCAACCCGTCTTTTACAAGATCAACTTGCCTTCCAACGCGATATTGTCCGGTCGTTATGTATCCAATCTCATATGTAACGTTTCTCGCAAGTTCCCTTGTTTTTCCTTTTTCTGTTTTAACTCCCCGAGTTAATTCATCACGACCAAAAAACTCACTTGCTGTTCCATCTGCATGTAATTTTCCTATTGCAGTATACCCTTTCTGTCTTGTTCCTTTATTTTCTGCCCTAGTCATTCTTACTACGGCTTCTTGTTCAATTCTTCTCGCTGTATTTTCAAATTCATTATTTATTTGGCCTAATGTTATGTAATTTTGTTCATTGCTTGCTGTTATTGTTAACAATCCAGAGGTTTCCATATATCCAATTATCCCTTCCGCATTCGCAAAACCTAATTTTATATTTTCATTTTCTGCCATTAGTGTATCCACTTTTCTCCTGAACTCATTTCTTTGCTCTAAGTACAGTGGTTCGCATATTCGTTCTATTGCAAGTGATATTACCTGCGCTGAATCTTTTGGTAAGCTTTCATGTTCCCACAAAATCTTTCGAAGCATTTCAATTTTCCTGTCTGGTGCTTGCGTTACTAATTCTATTGCTGCAACTAATCTTTTAGTAGCATCAAGGATTGTTCTGTTAATTGCATTTTTGTGATGATCTGTATCACCAACCATCCTTAATCCTTCAATTCTTCGAATTACACCTTCTAACTGATCAACAGGACTATCTCTAACCGAGGCTAATAAATTAACTTCAAGAATATCAACTAATTGTCTTTCCACTTGTGTTAATTTTTCCACTTGCCCGTCAAGTTCGTGTTGCTTCAAGGCTCTGCATATCCTTATTGCTCTCACGTCAGCAAATTGTGCAATTCTTGGCAAATTATCTAAAAGTTCTGATGCGATTTGAGAGCCATACTCTTCTGTATCTTGTTCTAGTGAATCTAATCTTCTTTCGTCTCCTTCTGCAGCTAATCTAACTCCCCTTACCAATACCTCTCTTCTTTTTTCTCTTGCGTATTGAACTGTATCAGGTGCTGACAATTCTGCTAATTGTTCTTCTGTCCTATAATGGCCAATTTGTTCCATTGCATCCAGTGCTGCTCTTGCAATCCGTGCATCATGTTGATAGGTGGTTAGAAACCATTCTAATGCTCCAACCTTTCTAGAATACTCCCCATCATCCAATTCCTGCCATTTTTGTATTTCTCGAACCTCGTCCAATACATTTGAACAAACAATCGTTGCGTCATCTCTTTTGCTTGTTGGGTGATAATTAAGGATTACTGTTCTAGCACTTCTTTCTGCATGAATAACAGGATCAGTTGTTTCAATATGCCTGTCTGTTACATAATCCATTCCATCACTTACAAGTTCTACAATTCCAAATTGTTTTTGTGCTGTATGGGTAGCAATTGTTAATCTGCTTTCAACTCCCATAATTGCAGATGAGATTGCACTACCGTTTTGAAGGTCTGCCAATGGTCTTTTTTCTCCAGTTTTTTGATTATGCGCAACTCTCTGTCCGTTTTCTGCCTTTACTATCCAATCTCCAGAAGTTAACTCTTTGAGTTCAAAACCAATTGGAAGCCCACCATTGCTAATTGAATAATCAGTGAAAAGACAAACATATCTCCCATCAACTAATTTAACCCACATTGGGCTATCACCAAGATTTGCAGTTTCTACAGTTCCAGTATCATCTGAAAATTCTACAACTGAAATTGTTGTTCCACTTCCATCCGTCTTCATAGTTGTACGGGAAAATTCACCATTAACTTCTCTAATTGCTTGTTCTGCATCCATTCCTTCCCTTTTATCCAGTTCATCAAGTACAAATTGATTCGCCTTTTCACCACTTGCATGGCCGCCCATGCCATCTCCGAGAATCAATCTTTTTGCTCTTAATACAAAACCATCCTCATTTACTCCTTGCTTGTAATTGCTTCCATCATGTCCATTCCTTAATGTTAAACCATAACTTGTTCTGCCATCAGCTGTTAAAACTTCTCTCCTTGAACCAAACAGTCTCCATGTTTGTTCTGTAGGCAAATCATGCATCTCCCTCATTTGTTCTGCATCATCAAGTTCTTGCCCTATCTCACCAACACTAATCCAATTTATTTCTTGTTGCCCTATTAGTTTTCTTATTTCATTTATTCTGTATGCTAATTCTACAATATATGATCTTTCCAATTCAAATTGTGCCCACTGATTTTTTTCTGCCAATGGAAAACTTAACAATTTTTTTCTTACTTTCTCCTCAATTGGTGTTCCTCCATTGCCATTAAGTTTACTAGTATCTATTCTAACCCTAATTCTTAATACTCCATCACTACTTTTTGCAATACATCTTACGTCTTGAACCCCTTCAACTTGTCTTAATTGATCTAAGAGTGTATCTCTTTCGTATTGGGTTGCAACATCAATGACAAAATAGCCATTTTGTTCTTTAGTAACTGTTGCAATTGTTGTTTCTGGTGCTTTAAATCTGCCGTGTGTTTCATACATCTCATCAAGAATTTTTGTTAGTATTTGTTCTACTTTTCTTGGATCATTTTCTTCAACTAGTTTTACTAAATCAATTTGCCCATCTAATTGTTCTAATCTTTTTGCAAAGCCAGTTTTATCATTAATTGCTATCTCATTAAGCAGTTGTTCAACTAGTGTTCTAACCCTTTCTTCTTGTGTTAGTAACCTTTTTGGAATTAATGGTGGCCTATGCTCTCCACTTCTAGTTACGTGTGCATGGGTTGTCATAGAGTTATTATGCCTGTCTATGTTTTTAAACCTTTCTTTTCCATTCTCTATAACTTTAATGGTGAGAACACACTATCGCAAAGTCGGTAAGAGTACCGTGCTCATCGTGCACGGGTGAATTACCGATACGACTTTGCGAGTATTTTTCGAATGAGCGCATACCGTGCGCTTGCGCACGGTTCATCTTCCGCAGAAGAGGACGCTCTTCGAAAAATCTGATTCATAACCCAAAAGTAGATATCCGCTTAAGTGCTTCTTCTATCTGCGTTTTTCGTTGTCTTAATATTTCGATTTCTGGCTCATTCACAAAACGCGGAGGGGAACGCATCCCCTCCCCATTTTCTGTGGTGCTTTCTGACCCTCCCCAGTTCGCATCAAGGGATTCAAGAATTCTAAATAATTTTCTTGCTATTTGTGCTTCCAATTGTTCTTCTATATGTTGTTCTCCTTTTGCTATTGCCCACAACTTGGATGGATCTAGTGCATGGTTCAGTAACAGTAAGAAAACATCGAACGTATCTTTAAACCTCTCAGGATCATCTCTTATAAGAGTTTTTAGAATAAATAAATCTTCTGGACTTATTACTTTTACCCCTTCTGATGATAATACTCCTGGAGTTAAATATGCTGGAATTTTTAATGATTTGGCATCTTCAAAGATTCTCCTAGATGGGATAGGGTATCTTCTTGTTCCACTAACTATATCACTTGCAGAATCTATTGAAATATCTATATGAAGCATGACCTCTGAAGAATCATAATTTACTCTTCTTTCAGCTGCTCTATAAAGATTTGGATGTAACTGATTTTCTGGCTCTGTATATCCAAGAATGTTTAATATTTGAATAAATCTCTGAATATCTGTTGAAGAGACAAGAAAATCCATGTCATGTGTATACCTAAAAGCACCAGCATAGGCTCTTATAGCAAGTCCACCAATTAAGGCAACATCTAAAGCCTGTGACCTAGCAGAAGCCCCAATTCTGCTTAAATCTTCTAGCAGTTTCCTCTCTACAAACGCATATAAAGGACGCGTTTTTTTGTTTAGGTCCGCAGCTCTCAATAATCTAGGTGCTTTAAGTTGTTTCATATCTATCATTTCCCAGGAAATATTTATATATACAGAATATGGCTCTTTTTATAACTCTTGTAGTGAGAATTTGATTGGAAAAATGGGCTAAGTCGCAAACCTGGCACTTCAGTGCTAGGCAAGACACCTGCCATTTTTCCAATATTTGAACGAATGAGCACCAAACCCAGCCATTTATGGCTGGGTGCTCTTCGTTCAAATGATGTCTACTAATACAGGAAAATTTAAGACGTCTTTTTCATGAATTTTTCAATTCTATCTAATGCGTCATTCAAGATATTTAAATCAGGTAAGAAAACTAGTCTAAAGTACTGACCAGGCAATGTTGATGTAAATCCTGCACCAGGAACAACAACAACCCCCTCTTTTAGCAAGCCCCTTACAAAGGCCCAATCATTTCTATATTTTTTGTCTTCAACTTCAATGAAAGAGTAAAATGCCCCTCTTGGAACCGGAATTCTCAATCCATTAATTTCATTTATTCTTTTTACAAGCAAGTCTCTTCTTTTTCTGAGCTCAGAATTAAATGTTTTCAAATGAGTTTTAGGGCCTTGTAAAGCCGCTATCATGCCTCTTTGTTGTTCCCAGTTTACTGATAACCTTTGGTTACATAACCTTTGAATCGCATCTTTTACCTTTTCCCATCTATCCCCGTGAAATGCTAAGTAACCAACACGTGCGCCAGGATAAATAAAGTTTTTGCTCATACTATTGCCTGAGATTAATGGAACATCTTTATGTATGTCCCTTAAATTAGTATATTCACCATCAAGAACAAGCATCTCATATGCATCATCTGAAAGAATAGGAAGGTTATACTCACCTGCAACATCTACAATTCCTTCTAAAATCTTTCTTGGATAAACTGCTCCAGTTGGGTTGTTTGGATTAATAACTGCAATTGCCTTAGTAAACTTGGTTATATTTTTTCTTAAACTGTCAAGATTTGGTAACCAATTATCATCACAATCATAGAATTGTTCCGGACCAAAACCAATTCTTTGTTTAGTTAAATAAAGTGGGTAGGTTGGTGATGGCAATATTATACTTCTTCCGGGATCAATCATTGCTTGATAAACAAAGTCAATTCCTTCAGATAGTCCGCTGCAAATGAAAACGTCCTCTTTTGATACTTTTTCGTACTTTGCAACTGCTTCTCTTAAATCAGGATCTCCTTCTGAAGGTGCATAACCAGAATAATTTTGATCAATAGCTTCTTTAACTGCATCCAAAACATGTTGCGGAGGTCTGAAACCATACGGTCCTGGATCGCCAATGTTAAGATAAATCATATTTGTTCCTTGTTTTTCAAGCT
>DATDTS010000060.1:0-5158 GCA_035290745.1 Candidatus Bilamarchaeaceae archaeon
TTTTAGGTCTTCAATATAAACCTTTGAAGCTCCTATTTTCAAAGCCTTTTTCTTTGCAGCTTCAAAATCCTCGTTTTGCCCAACATCTGCAATATATGCAACAACTTCATATCCTTTGTCAACTAACCATTTCAAAATACAAGATGTATCTAACCCACCTGAATATGCCAACACTACTTTTTTCTTCATAAATACCACCATCTAATAGTTTATTCTAAAAACTAAGTTTATTCTAAAAACTATTACAACAAAATTTATATTTAAATATTATGTAAGTTTTGTTTCAAATTAATAATAAAATGTTCTAAATAGAACATAGCTATTCACGAAGAAGAGGAAAAGTTGAACATCGTCCAGCTCCCTCTGCGTCTATTATTGCCTTTAAAACCATTTCAATTGGTTCTATCCCATGGTCTACAAGGATAGATCTAACGTTTGGGCATTCTGTTGGAAGAATACCGGTATCTGGATCTATAAATGAAATATTTGCACCTAATCTATGATATTCAACTTCTGAAACAACATGAACTTTCCCATATACTTTCTCAATTAACTCAATTTGTTTTGGGTCAACAAAACTTGATGGATGTATTAATCCAGCAGAACCCCTTCCATTAGCTTCGTGAATAGGCCCAAATGCACAATCTATGTGTAACGTTTCTGGAGTTAGAAAGATAGGTTTTACTTCAAAATCTGTTCCTACTTGAGCTTGAAGCCATTCTACTGCTTCTAGGTTTGTACGTCTTCCAATTCCTAAGAACACAATATTATCAGTGCCATCTTTTAACAAAACATTTCCACCCTCAATTTGAACTTCTGATGGTGGTACAATTGCACCTTCAACTGTATTTTGCTCTGGCTTTCGTGCATTTGCCACCATGTTTGCACGGAAACATTTATTACCGATAACAAAACCAATATCACGAGTATAAACCCCTTCAAGTCTTGAAGGATCTGGTTTTATTACAACGACATTAACACCATGTGCCAAATAAGCTGCAATCAATTGTGTATGTTGCATTACCGCTTCTAATCGATCAGGTTTTTTATTAGCAGCTTCAGCCTCATTGATTGGCGAACTCGTATTCCAATCAAGGTAAGTTGGAAGGGAAACTACAACTGTAGTTAGGGTACCATACTCAGATCTACAATTATTAACAAACGTAGTTACATCAACTTTATCCACAATAGTTACTTTTGGATGTTGTTGTAATGATTCAAGAAGGGCTTCGCTGGCTGCAATTGCTCGCATATCAAGCTTGCGAAAGCCTTTTCCAGTATGAACTCTCCGTCTAGATAAACTTATCATTTTGGTCCCCTTTTTGTTTTATGTGAGTTTGTGTAATTGTTTGTAAATTATATATGCAAATGGTGCTTTAAATACTTGTTGTAATAAGTGTTACATTTATATACTTTTTTGTTCTAAATAGAACAGTTGATTAATATGAATAAAACGTCTCAATTGGTATGGTTATACATTAAACGAAGACCATTTCTCAAACAGTTAGTATTTGAAGGAGTTGTAAACTATTCCTCCTTAGCACGTAAAATATGTATTGAAGGATTTGGTGATTTGAAAAAGTTTGATGCTGTAAAAATGGCATTACAGAGATTATCATCAAAATTATCAAAAAAAGAGGAAGGAATAGAAGAAAAAGTTTTACAGGTTCTTAGGAAAAGCTCTATAACAATAAAAAACAAGGTTGCTGTTGTAATCTCATCAAAAGAGATTGAAGAGATAAAACCAATATCACAGGTTAAGAGCAGACATTTTATAACCTATATAATAAATCAAACCGAGTTAGATAAAGTGAAAAGAACAAAATCAATCTATAAGATTGAGGAGACAATGAATTTAATTACAATTGAAAGCAGTGAGGATATTGAAGATACGCCTGGAGTTGTATCCTTGATCTTGAATTCACTTGCATTTGAGGGGATAAATATTGTTGAATTTATTTCATGTTATACCGATACTTTGTTGGTTGTGAATGAAGCTGACACAACCAAAGCTTATGAGGTTTTGAATTCGCTTATGTCAAATTAAAATATAAAGGTTTTAGGTAACACCTAGAAAGAAGTAAGGAGCTTATCTATTGAATCTTTCTTCTCTTTAATTTCATATACAACATGAACAACTTCTTTATTAACTTTCATAAACCTAGAGATATCAATTGGAGTACCGGTAACAACATAATCTACTTTTGCATTATTAATAGTTTTTTGCAAATCACTTATTTGTTTTTTTCCATAACCTAATGCTGGAACAACTAATTTTAGATGGGGATATTTCTTATACGCCAATTTAATATCTCCAACTGCATATTTTTTTGGATCAACTATCTTTGCTTTTTTGTTTTTAGCATAAACAAAAGCTGCACCATGATCCATGCCACCATGAGTTACAGTAGGCCCATCTTCAACAATTAAAACTTTTTTATTTTTCAAGGTTATATTAGGTTCAGCACTAAGAATTGTGTCTACTTCAAATAGTTTTGCTCTTGGATTCATTTTTTTTGCATTATTCCTAATTATTTGTACGCCTTTTTTATTCTGGCTAGCTTTGTTAATAACAATCGCGTCAGCCATTCTAAAATTAGTCTCACCTGGGTAGTATTTGGTTTCATGATCTGCTCTTAAAGCATCAGCAACAACAAATAGCAAATCAGGTTTGTAGAATGAAGTGTCATTATTCCCTCCGTCCCATAGGATAATATCGGCTTCTTTTTCTGCCTCAAGAAGAATTTTCTGATAATCAATCCCAGCATAAACAATTGTGTTATTTTTTATATGGTGCTCATAGTCCTCTCTTTCTTCAATTGTGCATTCATATTTATCAAGGTCTTCAAGAGTTTCGTAACGCTGGCAGATTTGTTTTTTCAAATCACCATAAGGCATCGGATGTCTTATTACAACTACTTTTTGTCCTTTACCCCTTAGTAGAGTTACAATCTTTCGTGACAATGGACTCTTTCCTGCACCTGTTCTTGTAGCACAAACAGCAACTACTTTTTTCTTAGATTTTAGCATTGTTGCTCCTGTTCCAAGCAAAATAAAGCTTGCGCCTACAGCATTGACTCGTGAAGCTAAATGCATTATATACTCATGAGACACATCCGAATACGAAAAAACAACATAATCAACATTATGTTTTTGAATTAATTCTTCCAGGTTTTTTTCTTCAAAAATTGGAATCCCATCTGGATGAAATGGCCCAGATAATTCTTTTGGATAGATTCTGTCTGTTATGTTTGGAATTTGGGTTGCTGTAAACCCAACAACCCTGTAATGTGGGTTTAATTTATAGTAAACATTGAAGTTATGGAAATCCCTGCCAGCTGCTCCCAAAATAAGTATTCTTTTCATAGGATTAATTCTATGTTAAGATTTATATAATTGTTTTACAAGATTACTAAAATGAGAATAGTTATTGCACTTGGCGGAAATGCACTTCTTGAAAAAGGAAAGGAAGGAAAAGCCGAAGAACAAATTGAGGCAGCAAAAAAAACAATCAGATTGTTGAAGGATGCTATTGAGAAAAACGATGTTGTTATAACACATGGAAATGGCCCACAAGTTGGGAATTTGTTAATACAACAAAATGCAACAAATGAAGTCCCTTCCATGCCACTTCATATTCTCGTTGCAATGACGCAAGGTCAAATAGGATTTTTTATTGAGTATGCTGTTGCAAGGTTAACAAAAAAAAGATCAACGACAATCATCACTCATTGTGAAGTAAATGAAAAGGATCAGGCATTTAGAAATCCGTCAAAACCAATTGGGCCTTTTTATAAAACTCCAAAACCAGGAATGATTGAGGATGCTGGACGTGGCTATAGGATTGTTGTAGCATCACCAAAAGTAAAAAGGATTCTTGAAGCAGATATGATAAAGAGATTGATTGGCCAAGGCAGGGTTGTAGTTGCAGGAGGGGGAGGCGGAATTCCAATATCAACAAAAGGAAAAGGATTACAAGCTGTAATCGATAAAGATGATTTATCACAAGTTCTTGCAAACCAGATAAATGCTGAGGTTTTATTATTTATAACAGCAGTTGACTTTGTTTATATGAATTTTGGAAAACCAAACCAGAAGAGGATTGAAAAAATAACTGCAAGGGAATTGAAAAAATGGATTAACGAATTTGGAACAGGAAGCATGAAACCAAAGATTGAGGCCGCTGTTAAATTCATAGAAAACGGTGGAAAAAAAGTTATTATAACCTCAATTGAAAACGTAAAAGATGCACTAAAAGGAAAAACTGGAACAATAATAACTAGGTAAACAATGCAGCAACTAAAACTCCGTAATATGCCATAGTTGCATAACTCATTACTAGATTAATATGTCCTTGGTCAGTATCTAATTCCTTTAAGACACGCAATGTCATATCTCTTGTTGGAACAAAATCCCCTATTTTAATTAGTTCAAAATCAGGACTATCCTCAATTAATCCACCCATATCTAAGGTCCTTAATCTTCCATTAATTCGTTGGGTTAATGAAGCAACCTCGGGAATGGAAATTCCATCAGTACAAACCCATTCATAACAAGCAGGAAAACTGGTTAAAGCATCGAAATCCAAAGTCAAATGTACTGTGTCAGAACCAACAAAACCAACTTCTCTATGAACATCTGAAATTAATCTTGTTCTTTTTTCGAGTTGATGTAAACTTTGGCTAGGGGTGACGATTCTGGTGCCTGTTCTTAAGGTATGCCTCATATGGCTTCCGTATGAAACAAAACTTGCATCAGCAGTATCAGAGTGATTATCAACATTTACTTTTAGTTTTACTCCAGGATCTGTCAGAACAAAAGATTCGTGATGTTGGTATCCATCACCCCAAAGGTAAACTAAACCAGGGGGTAACCTCTCCAATTCATTTCTTCTTCTATCAGAATCGGTATGAAGAAATCTGAACTCAACATCTGTAAGTGGCGGCATTCGTTGTAGTTTATCAACTAATCTTTGATTTGAAGTGGTAGGGCTAACATAAACTATTCGTGTTTTCATAAGTATAACCTAATTGTAACAGTATTTAAACTTTACAACTAACAAAAAACTTTTATACCTTAACAAAGTATGTTTTACGCGATGAAGACCCACCCAACACAAGAATGGAAAAGGTTAGTTAAGATAACCTTACTTTTATTC
>DATDTS010000061.1:0-5760 GCA_035290745.1 Candidatus Bilamarchaeaceae archaeon
CAATTGTATGCCATCTTTTATTGCATCTGATCCTGAATGGGCAGAAAAATTTGAAAACGCAAAAATCCCAGTTATCGGAGATGACATCAAAGGCCAGATAGGCGCTACAATTGTACACAGAACACTTGCAAAACTATGTGATGCAAGAGGAACCAAAATAGAAAAAACATATCAGATAAATGTTGGTGGAAATTCTGACTTCCTTAATATGAAAGAACAGGACAGATTAATAAGTAAAAAGATATCAAAAACAGAATCAGTTCAATCTCAATTATCAGAAAGATTACCGGATGATCAGATATATGTTGGCCCTTCTGATTTTATTCCATTTTTAGGTAATACGAAACTTATGTTCATGAGAATTGAAGGAAGGCAATGGGCAAACATTCCATACAACATGGAAGTTAGATTAGAAGTGGATGATAAGTCAAATTCTGCTGGAATAGTTGTTGATGCAATAAGGCTTGCTAAGATTGCACTTGATAGGAAGCTAGGCGGCCCAATAATACCAGCTAGCGCATATTTAATGAAACACCCCCCAAAACAGTTTAGCGACTCAGAGGCAAGAGAAGAACTTGAAAAATTTGTCATAGGCTAAGAAACATCACAAATCAGCTTTTCGAATCAATAGTGGTAGTTTTTTAAATATTATGTGTTATATACTAATATATGAAACTGAGACGAAGGGCTGTCCATGACCCCAGTAAAACAATTTCAACAGCAAAAGAAAAACTTAGAAAACTTGGACTGGATGTCAGCGGAGTTGAACCAATAGTTCATGATACTTGGGTATCCATGAAAGCGGCTTCAAGTTGCTACAGAAGGGAGGATCTTTCGAGGAAAAAACCGAGGTTTAGTGTTATTTTTCTAGATTATCTGACAATAGGTGCTTTTGTATCTTTAGTCACCGGAGAGGTCAATATTCGTAATAATGCTACCACTCAAAGGACTCTGCATGAACTCGTTCATGCTCGTGATTATAATAGACTGTCAGGGATTTTCAATGAACTCGTCGAAGGAAGAGAACAATACGATTACTATTCTTGGTTCAAAAAGATTAAGTTTAGAATAAAGGAAACTGCATACCTTGCATTTCTTGAAGGTCGCGCCACGCTTTCAGAATACAGAACTTCTGAAAAATTCAGCGAAAAAGTAGATGCATTGGCAAAGGTTTCAGTTACCCCTATGGCTACTTTTCTTGTTTGCACTATAGCAACACTCGATGTATACCTAAGTGTCACAGATCATTTTGTTGATGCAATGGCAAGGTTAACAAGAGCTGGTCAGTTCCTTGAGAACGGCCTGCCTCTAGTAGGGTTATGGTCTGTTTTTCTTCTTGGGACTTGGGTAATAACAGCAAATTTTATCACACTCATTAACAACAATTTCCCTTATACAGTTGGATATAATTTTATGCGAACAGTAGAAAAAGAAGTTGGTGGGGTTAGTAATAGCCTAAAAGTTACAGAAGAACACCCCCCAACAGTGTCCGAGGTTTTCTTTCCTTTCTTGTATATTCGAAGAATGAGAAGAGAAAATGAAGAACCCTAGACTATTGATTAAAAGCATTATGTTTATTAGTAAATCATGATAAAAGGTTCAAAAATCGGCAAAGAAACCTCGTCAAAAATTGGATCGGTTTTAAAATTTCTGCCAATCCACCCAACATCAATTACCTTAATTTCAGTTATATTAGCAATTTCCGGGTTTTTGGTAATCTATTATGAGAGAAGTTTAGTTAGCCAAATGTCAGCATTTGCATTATTTTTATTTGCGTTTTTGTTTGATGTTGTTGATGGCGCAATTGCCAGGGCTAAAAACCTTGTTAGTAAAAAAGGCGGGTTTTATGACGGAATTGCGGACAGATTAGTCGAGTTTTTACTTATATTCTCACTTGTCATAATTTATTCAGAGATATTTAATTTTGAAATGATCTTCGTCTTAATTGCAATTCTGTTCTTTGGAACTGGGATGACTTCTTTTGTTAAAGCGTATTCAGAGCACCAGGGAATCCTAAAAAATGAGGAAGCTAAAAAATTACCTGGTTTGTTAGAAAGAGCTGAAAGGAGTATTCTGCTACTGCTTGCAATGTTGATGATAATCTTGCAACAATTTGATTATGCAAGGATAGACCTGCTTGCAATTGCAGCATTGTCATTGATTACTTTTTTACAGAGGTTTGTTATTGTTGCAAGTAAAAAAGAATAAATTGTTATAAACACGTAAAACCATCAAAAGACAACGTTTAAATATATTAAATGTTATTATTAATGTCATGAAAAGGCACAAGCGACAGCCATATTTTGACACTAGGGGGAGATGTGCCCTCGCAGGGGCGGTAGCCTTAGCTAGTGGAACTTATGTAGGACTGAGACAATACAAAGAAGCAGCAGAAAAATTAGATCAACAACTACGAGAGAAAGGAGTGGAAGAACGTAGCAATAGACTTAAAGGTAATGCCTATAAAGAAGCGTTGGATAAGGGCTTTAAATCTGAACTGTATGCACGCAAATTACAGCAGCCAAATGGATCAGGAGATCTTCAGTGGTTTGCATTAAGTGAGCTATTTAGAAATAATCAAATTCCTTTTAGAGACCCCTATATCGACCTATCAAAAGCAGATCTACTCGGAGATAAAGTATCCGCTTTTGTTCAACCAGATAATAAAGATCTCTTAAATTGGAAGCGCGTAAGAGGAGAGTCGAGATTTGTGCCAGCAGATATAAGAGAAGGAGCAGAAAAACATTTCATGTTTCATGTAAACAGGGAGTTAGGAACCCAGAGAGAAAGATATGACCTGGAACAGATAAGACAAGATACATTTAATGAATCAATACAAACTGGAGTAGTAACAAGCGGTGCTTTGATGGCAGTAGTTGTTATTGCACATATTACAATTATTGTAAAAAGGAAATTAGAGGGGTATCTTAGAAGAAGAAAAATGGCTAAGCAGGCAAAACATAGAGAGGAGAAAAGAGAGGTAGTAGGTGAACCTAAGCCTGCGGCACAAGCTCCCGGTAAAGGCACTTCACCGCTTAGACCACCAAATCCAGATTTGGTTAGTGGTATACCCGTAACACATGTAAAATCAGAAATTGAAGAATTAGAAGAAAATGCAAGAAATGAATTGGGAAAAATATTAAGAAGGAGAGAAATAGATGAACTCTTTGATGTTTTAGGGGAAAAACTAAATAAAAAAGTGTTAAGGGAAATTAGTGAAGGCGAATATGGTTTGTTAAGTGTTATTATAAGAGATTCGAAAGATGGATTTTCTTTTAATGTTAGCGAGGTTCTGGCCAAACTAAATGGTCAAAAAGAAGATGAGCAAGAGGAAGATTCTGGTCCAGTTAATGGAGTTGACGAAAGAGTAAGAAATCACCCGCTTATGCAATTTAGAGCTGGTGGTTGGTCAAGAGCAGAAGTTCATAGATTACTTAGAGAATGGGGCTTTGAACTGGTTCCGGGGGGTAATGATGGTCACTTTCATGTCACATATAATGGTGAAAAGGTAAGAAATGGTAGTGGAAGACCTATAATTGTAACTCACCCAACAAAAAGAAGAGCTGCAAGCAAAGGTATGGTGAGCGCCGTTCTAAAGGCTTGTGCTGAACATTTAGTAAAATTAGAGGATCAATAATTCTATTTCTTAGTCAAACCTTCTAAAGTCTCAACAATTAGTCTAACCCCAATCCCGGTTGCACCTTTTCCAAGATAGGGTTGTGGTTTTAGATTATTATCAACACCAGCTATATCTAGGTGAATCCATTTTGTATCTCCTACAAACTCCTTAAGGAAACATGCAGCAGTTATTGAGCCTGCTTCATAACTGTCTGAAACATTTCTAAGATCTGCTAAATCTGACTTCATCATCTCTAAATATTCAGAATCAAGTGGCATCCTCCAAACCCGTTCATAAGTCTGTTCACCTGCATCATAAATTGTTTTTGCAAGCTTATCATCATTTGAATACATCCCAATTCTATAAGAACCGAGTGCAATAATGCATGCACCAGTCAAAGTTGCAATATCAATCATAACTTCTGGTTTTTTTTCAGCAATATATGCAAGGGTATCTGATAATATAAGCCTTCCTTCAGCATCAGTATTCAAGACTTCAATTGTTTTCCCATTATAAGAAGTAACAATATCTCCAGGCCTTTGGGCTGAACCAGAAGGCATGTTTTCTGTAACAGTAAAACAAGCAATCAAACGAATTGGAAGCTGAAGTTCAGAAACTGCTTTTGCAATCCCAAGAGTTACACACGCCCCTGTTTTGTCATATTTCATGTCCATCATTGACTGTGCTGGCTTTAGCGATAACCCTCCACTATCAAAGGTAATTCCCTTACCGACAATTGAATAAAAAGGAAGATTTTTCTTATCAGCGTTGTATTCCATAGTAACTAAATAGGCGCCTCTTGTGCTGCCTTGATTAACACCGATAATTGTGTTCATTTTTTTCTTTTTGAGTGCCTCTTTATCAAGAACTTCAATTTTCAATTGATTTTCCTTTGCAAGCTTCTTAGCATGTTCAACCATTTGTTCTGGTGTTGAAACGTTTGCAGGACCTTCGTTCATTTCTCTTACATAATTTTGAGATGATGCTAAAATGAAACCTTTTTGAATTTCTTTAGTTGCGTTTCCATCTTTTAGAACAATAAAACCATTTTCTAAAGGAGTATAGTCCTCAAGTTTACTTTTGAAAGTTATGCATTTATAAGAAGCAAGAACAAGCCCTTCAGTGGCAGCTTGTGCCCATTCAGTTTGACAAACAACGTTTACCTCTTTTGATTGAATTGACATTGCATAGCGTGCTGCTGCACCAGCCATTCTCCTGATAAACTCTACTTGAAACTCCTTTTCAGCTCCAAGACCAAAGAGCAGAATTTTTTGAAAATTGAACTTATCAGTTATAAAGGCAGTCTTTCCAAGTTTTCCATTAAACTCTTCTTTACTTAAGCCAAGAAATGGGTTTGATTCATTAATAAGTTGAACTGCCTGTTCTCCATTATCAAAAAATGGAATAACCAAAATTCCTTTTGCATCTTTTAAATTTTTTTGAGAGACTTTCATAAGGATCACTTTATAGTATCAAGATTTAGATTTATAACAATATAGGTGTCTATACTAAAACAACTAACTTATGCTAACTAATTTAGTTGTTTTAGATATGTCGCGAAGCGCAGCCAAGCCTCATCGTGAAGAAAACTTCACGAATGTGCTCAAGAAGGCTCTGCACTTCTTGACATCGCGATCATGATCAGGAACGATGTGTTGTTCCTGACATACCAAACAACCTCATATTAGACCGTGACTACTCCCCGCCCTAAAGGGCGAGGCTTCTGAAAAGTCACATAAAAGAAGACAGACTTGTTTGGTTTCTATCAATAAAATTCTTCTTTCCATCTTCATAAAGTAAATCAAACTTCTGATTGTCTATATACGTGTCAACGATTGCAGAAGAAACATCACTCATACTTCTTACAAATTTTCCAGGACTCCAGAAATGCCCTTTTGGGTATCTTAACCTAAAGTTTGGAAATCTTCTGAAGATAAGGTATGCAGATCTTCCTTTGAGAAACATAAGAGCCTTAGAAGGACTCATGCTGAAAGGAAGTGCAGCATGAACATGAATATGGTCTAAACCCACTGCTATGTTTTTTATGATAATGCCATTTTCTTCTGCTGCTTTTTTTATTAGAAATTCTACTTCTTTATTTATGCAGTCTTTTCTCATGCAGTTATATCTGTACTTTGGAC
>DATDTS010000062.1:0-5593 GCA_035290745.1 Candidatus Bilamarchaeaceae archaeon
CGAGTATGTACTTTTGACCCCCCTTAGTCCGTCACATTCATGAACCATGTTCATGATGCCCATTGAACAGCTGTTCAATCGGGCCGCCCAAACCCCCCGCAGGACTGATTCCATTTGAACTTGGCGAAGCAAGTTCAAATATTTGAATTTTTTCAAAATTCAAACCATCTGGGGATGGCGTTCGGCTGTTGGCTTGTAGCCAGTGGCCAATTGCCAATAGCCAAGAGCTAATTGTTTTCTGATTCTTAATTTTTCTTTTTGCACACTTATCTTTCCGAGCGCCAGTCAACTGGCGAATTTAAGATACTAGACTTACAGTATGTTGTTTTCCAAGTTTTTCACGTAAATATAAACCTAAACATAAGAATTACAGTATGCCTTTTTCCAAGGTTTTTGGCATATGTATATAATAAGTCAAAAAGCTTATTTGAAGCTTATTTTTGGTGGGATTATTGGTGCAGGCAACTCAAGTGCCTTTGAAACTAAAACTCCTGTTATCTGACAATTAGTAGTAACAACATTTGCAATCCTTGATGCCAACTCTTTTGGAAGAGTTTGGGTTTTAGTCCATGCTGAATAAACCTCATCAACCTCTTTTTTCTTTCCTTTTAAGATTATTTTTCCATCAAGACTTAAGACTGCAATTTCTGGATTATAATTTACAATATAGCCAAAATCAAGTGAAAGCATATCTTTGATTTTTGCCATTTTAAGAAGAGACAGATTAACACTTAGGCCATTATATTTCTTAGTGCTTTTTATTTCTGCATTTGTTTTATAGAAAAATAATTTTTCAATGTCCATTTTTATCACCACAAAATGGACTGCATCAAACTTGTTTGATCAATGTCCATTTTTTCACCTGCTATTCTTTCTTTGAGATGATTTATAACCCTTTTCTTAATATAAGTGGTGTGTTATAAAATAAAATCTTCTGGGACATCTATTTTTATATCTTCTATAACATAATCTACTTCAGAAATTTCCTAAACAACGAGATGTAAGAAGATGCTACGAACAAAACAGCACAAAGACAATGGTTTGAGAAGAACTTTCAGGAGATTGGCAGCATTCTCAGTTGCCATAGGTACTGTCATTGCTCCAGTTAAGGTTAATTGGAATATTTTTAAAGATCGTTCATTTATATCTTCTAGTGATGCTATGGCTCAAGATGTAACAACATTATCAAAAGAACAAAAAGCAGCAAAAGAGGTTCATGCAAAGTTGCTTGGATATATAAGCGGATCAGATTCTGCTACAAGAACAGAAGCACTTAGATTATACAATGATACATTGGATGATAGCAGCTTAGATCATGCAAAATTTGAACAAGAGCTTCTTGCTAAAATTAATTCAGATCCTACATCTGCTGGACGACGCGCTGATTTAGTTTCCACTCTTGGAGATCCTAACTTAGGTTTTGAATTATTCTTAGAAGGTATTGAAGCCCAAATTCTATCTGCTTCTGTTTTAGATAAACTTGAAGCATATGTTGAAAGAAAAGAAGGGGATAAAGCAGGTATTGTTAGTGCATATACTGATGCACGTAATTTTGGTGGTTCATACAGTGATTTTGACAAGGTTTTAATGGCTGAATTGCAGAAGAGGTCAAATTTAAGAATGTTATATGATTCCCTTCATCAGTCTATTCCTGTGCCGAGTGGATTAGTAGGGTTAGCACGATCGGCTCCTCCAGCGTTTACAGATTTTGTGGATGCACTTGTTCTTGCAAGAGATGATCAAAACCTATCAGTAACAAGACACGGACAACAATTTACAGATTTAGTTTCTGGTAGTTTTCTTCCAAGAATAACATTGACAGTTGGAAATGCTGACGATGCACTTAAGCTCGCTGAAAAAGATATTGGAAAATTGTTTAAACTAGGTGAAGGCAAAAGAGCATTAGATGAATTAGTTGTTTTGGTGGATACATTTCATTCAAACCCAGTTTTCGCAAATAATATCGATGATATCCTTAAAGCCAATCCAGGAGTTGCAGCGGCTTGGAAAGCATTTTTTTCAGATCATAACAATGCAAGCAAATCAACAAAAGATTTTCTCATAGCTTTTGGGCTTGTTTATCATGATATACTGGAACCAAAATCTGATTCAACTACAGCAATGCTTAGAGCAACATATGGCTCTGAATTTTATAAGAGAGTTCATTTGTCAATGGAACAAAATTCTGATCTTAAAAAATATACTTCGCATAGTGCTGAGCTAAGAACAGCATTCGCAAAGTACAACCAAACCATTGAGCAAGTAGAGGGAGCAATAAGTTCATTAGAAGAAGATGTTAGCTTTGACGTTTCATTAGAAAAGGGAGTTGGACCTTACGTTGCTCAAAAGAAAGAAGAACTTGATGCACTAAGAATAAGCGAAGCTGATCTTGAAAAACTAACAGTTGATGATATTGAAGCAAAAGCTGAACAAGTAACTAAACTATACAAAGGTCTTGTAAAAGCAGATGAAGCAAGAAAAGCAGTAGCAATAGCTGAGATGTTTGAGTATTTAGTTCAATCTGGAAAAACTGATGTCTATGAACAATTAAAGGGAATTAATAGGACAAGCACCGGTTTGGGGGGAATTGGGGCAGTTGGTGCACCTGGAGAAGTTGTATTTAGAAGCGCAAGTATTGCTTGGTACGATGAACAAACGGATACTGAGAAAAAAGCAGTTTTCCAAAAAATCATTAGTGAAAGATTAAAACATACAACAATTATTAGATCAGGAGAAGAAGGATTAGTTGGCACAGAAACTGATGATCTTTTCAGGGTTGTTTCTAATTATCAACAAAGAAAAGGCTTAACTGATACTGTTAAAGCTTTAGATGAAGTTGCAAGATTAGCAACCGAATTTTATGGTGGTTTAAGATTATCTTTATCTGCATCAACAACAAACAATGCAACCCTTTTTTCGCAGGTATTGGCTAATTACAGAGAAGAATTTGGAGAAGATGCTGATTTTCTAATTAGAAATGCATTCGATTTTACGGCAATTAAAGGTGTTGACAGTGTTGACACTCCAGAAAAGCTCTTAAATCATTTAAGGGAAAACTCTAGGGCTTTAGAAAGTGCAAGGGCGAATTTCCAGGTATATGCAGCTGAATATAAAAAATATAAAACTGATAATAATTTATGGGGCATTGCTGGATTTGAATTTGATGTTACAAATGACGTTACAAATGATGAAAGGGCATTTGATGCGTTTGTTGCAAATTTTTCAGTTGTTGATGCAAAATTATTGGAGGAAGCTTTTGGAAAACTTGGTTATTTAGACAACCCACTTAATAGGATTGCATTAGTTGATGCATTAAGATTAGTAGCAGAAAGGGATAGGTACCTAATCCCTTCTTTTCTTACCAAAGTTGTTCCTGTATTAATTGAAGTTTCCAAAAATGATAAAGACTTCCAAAAAATTGTGATTGCCTTTTCAAGAGTATTCTTAGACAAATATCCAAAGGATGACTTATTTTCTTATTGGAGGCGCGCTTATCATCTTGATAGATTTAATAGAATTGGAGCTAGACTTCCAGAACTAACAGGTCAGTTTGATTATCAGGGTTTACATGCAGAGATGTGGGACAGAAGGGAATATGAGAATCCGTTTTATTATAGTGTTAGACCTCCATTTGCTTATAGACAAGAACTTTTTGATATACCAAGTGTTGCACCTGGTAATAGGTTGGGTTTAGCTCTAAGAACTTTTGGAACAATACCCAATGACCCAGGTGGTGTCCAATTTGGATTGAACTTTTCAACAGGTGCTGCTGCTACGTTCGGCTATCATTATGATTTATTATACCCAGAATTCAGGCTTCGTGCAGGTTTTCCAATTCCTGGTGATTATAGATTGGGAAAAGTTGATCCAGACAGAGTTGTAAGAGAACTGACTGTTATATATTCCGTACTACCTGATGTCCCTTATTCTGGCAGATCAATAAGCGGAGAAGGTAAAGCAGGTGCATATGCAGGTGAAGAAGCAGTTGAAGGAGAAGCTGCATATTCAGTAAGAACTCCTACTGGTGAGCACAAAAGAGGGTTAAAAGGAAGATATGACTATGATGGAGCAAAAAAAGTTGAAGGAGAAGGCAGTGCCACATCAGTTCCAGGTTTGACAAATGTTCCTTATGCTGGGGCAGTTCCAGGTGTTGGAGGAAATGTCCATAGTTATCGTGACCAAGTTTTTTGGGAAGGACAGGATTTTATAGATGCTGATAGAAGAAGGTTTGAAGTAGACCTTCTTAAAAAAGCTGCAAGGGACAGCCAGACTGACCAGCTTGTAATGTTTAGACATTTACAAGAAGGCAGGGATGCTGATAAAAACTATGAAGAAAGAACTGGATTAGTAACTGCTGCGCAGGAAAGAAGGGAAGCAATTGAATCACGTGAGGCTGAGCTGGCGACCTTGGGAAATTTGCCATCCACAGCTACTGATGCAGAAAGGGCAGAAGCAGGTCTAAGAATTAATCAATTAACTAGTGAAATAGAAGATCTTAGGAATGGAGATAGCAGAGGAATGAGCTCTGATGGTAACAAAAGTTTAAGCCAGCTTGAGGAGGAGTTAGGAGCGCTAGGTCCAGTTCCAAGAAGCCAAACAAAAGCAAGATTGTATTTTGTAACAAAAGACGGAGATGTTTACCAATTAGCATATGGCCAAGATAGTGAAGTCAATTTCTTAAATTATTTCTTTGCTGAAGCAGAAACTGCTGATTGGCTTGCAAGTGCTAAAACATTAGGAACAGATAGAACTGTTGACTCTACTCATGCTTATGGAGCATTTAATGGTTCTGCATTAGGGATTAATTTATCTCCATTTGCTGCAGCAGCACTTGGTCAGGTTGTGAGAAGCATAAGAACAAGGAAAGATCCTGTTACAGGGGTTATGATGCCATCAAACGAAGCATTTGTTGAACAAGCTTTAGGCGCAATTCCATGGTCTGATTCAGAATATGGGTTTATGGTTGTTTATAGGGGAGTTGAATTACCTAAACCAGAAGAGGGATTTGAAAAATCAGGGCAGGCAAAAGGGCATAAATCAGCAGAGCAAAGTGTTGAAGTAATTTTTAGAAATCTAAAAAAAGGAGAAGATGACGGCGCACTTGAGGCAAGACTACTTGGTGGAAGCCCAGAAACAGTTGGTGCACAAGTAAGGACTGAAGACATATTTTCTCCATTTGCAGGTTTGTTTGCTGAGAATGCTACTTCAGTTGGTTTTGGAGCAGCAGCAGCTCATGGTAAACGAGATCTTACTATGATCTACAATACTATTGAAGCAGAAGCCGATAGAATGATAGAAGACGTTACCCAAAATTTAGTTAATGTTTACGGATGGGAAAAGGACGAAGCCAGAAATTATGGCGGATTTTTAGCTTTCTCACACATGCATGCAAAATTGGCTGAATTAACAAGGGATCCAACTGGAGTAGAAACCAGATCTGAAGTTGAGAAAGATTATTTTATGGGTTTGGCAATAGCATGGCTTGGCAAACATGAGTTTATTGCAGGATATACTAAAAAACCAGGATTTAATGAAAGTTTCCAAGATATAATGTCAGAATCACTGCAAAGATTACAAAGAGAAAGATCACCGG
>DATDTS010000063.1:0-2959 GCA_035290745.1 Candidatus Bilamarchaeaceae archaeon
AATTGGATGACGAAAAAACAAAAGAACGAGAAATTAAGGCTTTGGTTGAAGCTGCTGAAGAATTTGGTTTGGACGGAAAGAAAGGAGAACTACTGATTATTACCAAGGATTATGAAGCTAAAGAAGACTTTGAAGGTAAGAGAATAACCTACAAAAAACTCTGGAAATGGCTGATAGAGGAAAACAGCATGCACAACAAATAATGGCTTCATTCAGGTCTAAATTTGGATCAGATATTCGAAGTTATGAGATTCTCCAAACAATACGGGTTCAGAAAATAGGCTCAATACCATTTACGCTTTTATAAAAGGTGTTCAATCAAAAAGTAAGAAAAAACAAAAAATTTATGCACTGCAAATAGTACAAGCAGGCCCATAAGTGAGATCTGGAGTTCTTGCGGCCCTAACACCATCCAATCTTCCAACAGGTGTTGAAATTGGAGCCGAACGAACAAGATCAGGATTTTCCTTTGCCTCTTTTGCGATCTTTTTCATAGCATCAATGAATGTATCTAAAGTTGCTTTTGATTCAGTTTCTGTTGGCTCGATCATAATTGCACCATGAACAATCAAAGGAAAATAAATAGTAGGTGCATGGAAACCATAATCCAACAAACGCTTAGCAATATCCATTGTTGTGACATGATATTGTTCTTGTAGTTTATCTGAAAATACACACTCATGACCGCATATTCTGTCAAAAGGCAAATAATAATGCTCCTTCAACGAAGCCATAATGTAATTTGCATTAAGAACAGCAGATTCAGTCATATTCTTCAAACCTTCTCTTCCAAGTGCTTTAATATAGGTATATGAACGAACTAAAGCACCAAAATTTCCATAAAAGGATTTAACTTTTCCAATTGATTTTGAAGGTTTTTGAAATTTGAAATTCTGTCCATTTTTTACAATTTGAGGTGATGGTAAAAATTCAGCTAAATGCTTTTTTACACCAATTGGACCTGCACCAGGCCCGCCACCACCATGAGGAACTGAAAATGTTTTGTGAAGGTTTAGATGCATCATGTCAAAACCTTGATCACCAGGTCTTGCTTTTCCAACCATTGCATTCATGTTTGCCCCATCACAATACATCAATGCACCAGCATTATGAACTATTTTTGCAACTTGTTCAATGTTTTCTTCAAATAAACCAAGAGTACTTGGATTAGTTAACATGAAAATTGCAACATCTTCATTCATTGCTTTTTTCAATTCTTCCAAATCAATCGCACCCCTCTCATTGCTTTTGATTGTAACAACAGCCATGTCGCACATTGCAGCAGATGCCGGATTGGTTCCATGCGCAGAATCTGGAAGAACAACTGTTTTTCTTTTTCCATTAAAATATTTTTTTGCAATCATGCAACATGCTAATTCACCATGTGCGCCTGCTGCTGGTTGCAAGGATATTGCGTCCATGCCAGTTACTTCCTTCAAGTCCTCTTGAAGAACATACATCATTTCTAATGCTCCCTGAGATGAATCTTCAGGAGTATAAGGATGAATGTTAAAGCCTGACAAACGGTACATATCTTCATTTATTTTTGGATTGTATTTCATTGTACATGAACCTAATGGATAGAAATTTGTATCAACTCCATAATTCAATTTTGACAATGCAATAAAATGCCTGACAACTGTAACTTCAGAAAGGTTAGGTAATTCCAATTTCTGTCTATTGAAAGGGACTGGCAAATCATCTTTAACATCAGGCACATGCTTAGATGAAGATTCTTCATAATCAAAAATTAACTTCTCCATCTAGGCCACCTCCTTCATTACAATTGAACAAAACTTGTTGATGTCTTCTTCAGAAGTTTGTTCAGTGCACGCCAACAGCCATTCATTATTTCCCAAATCTAAACCGCCTAAAAATCCATTTTCTTCTAATTTTTTATTGATTTTTTCAATTGTTGTATTTGAATTTTGAAGTTTTACTGTAAATTCGTTATAAAATGGTTTTTTATTAACAAGCTCAAACCTTTGCACTCCAGGCCTGACAACCAATGCTTCCAATAATTGATGAGCTCTTTGATAAGAAAGTTTTGCAACATTCCTCAATCCTTCTCTTCCAAGTAATGAAAGATAAATGCTTGCAGCTAATGCATTCAATGCCTGATTTGTACAAATATTACTTGTAGCTTTTTCCCTTCTGATGTGCTGTTCCCTAGCTTGAAGAGTAAGAATAAAACCTTCATTGCCCCTATTATCAACTGTTCTTCCACACAATCTTCCAGGAATTTTTTTCATGTATTTTTTTGATATTGCCATAAAGGCTCCCCAAGGACCGCCATAGAACATTCCATTGCCAAATGATTGCAACTCGCCAACAACAATATCAGCACCCAAAACACCAGGAGCTTCCAACAATGCCAAAGAAGTTGGATCAGCAACATAAACAATTAATAATGCACCAACAGCATGAGCTTTTTCTGCCCACTGCTTAACATCCTCAACATTGCCTTTAAAAGTTGGATTTTGCAAAACAATACACGCTGTGTTTTCGTCAATTGAATCAGTTGTTGTAAATCCGTTCGCTTCAGCGTATGTTTGAACAACTTGTTTGCATTCAAAATTCACATCATGAACATAAACTTTTTGTCTTTGAGTTTCGTTAACTGCAAGTAGAATAGACTCAGCAACTGCAGTTTGCCCATCATACATTGAAGCATTTGCAACTTCCATTCCAGTTAATGCAGAAATATATGTTTGAAATTCATAGATTGCCTGCAAAGTTCCTTGAGAAACTTCTGGCTGGTATGGTGTGTAAGCGGTATAAAATTCTCCTCTTAGCAGAATATGATTAATTGCTGATGGTACGTAATGATTATAACAACCAGCTCCTCTAAAACATTTTAATTGAGAATTTTTCTCACTTAAATTAGTTACATGCTTTTTAACTTCCATCTCAGTCATTGCCGAAGAGATATTCAAATCCTTGTTAAACCTTGGGCCAA
>DATDTS010000064.1:0-11003 GCA_035290745.1 Candidatus Bilamarchaeaceae archaeon
TCATGGACTTTTTCATGGGAGATAAAACTTAATTGGGATGATATAACTTATAGTTGCCAGAAAAATGGTGCATCGTGTTCTTCGGATAAGGATTGCTGTTCTTACAATTGTTATGAGGATCAGGAATGCCTTTATGCTACAGAAGGAGGGGAATGTCCGGGAGTTTGTGCTGATGAGTCATGTTTAAATATTGGTGATTCGTGTTCTTCAGGCAACTGTTGCCCAGGGCTTAGTTGCAATGAATATGAACTCTGTGACATTGGAAAAACACCAACTGGAGGAGATGAATCTTGCGATCCATCAACTAAGACTTATTGTGCATATGATGGTGATTGTTGTTCTGGATATACCTGTGATACGTCGGCACAACAATGTGTTCCTTCAGATGGTGGATCAAGTGGAGGATCAGGTACTGATGGTGGAGGAACAAGTCCTATACCAAAAGTAGATGAAACCTGCGATCCGTCAACTAAGATTTATTGTTCTTCACAAACAGATTGTTGTGGTGGATATGTTTGTGATACCTCGCAGAATAGTTGTGAGTGTGATCCTGATGCTTATTTATCAGCATTTGTTCCAGATGGAAAAATACAAAGTGGAAGTGAACTAGTTATGCCTCCTAGCAACTGTAATTATGAGGTTGTTGTAACGCCTTCTTGTCAAGAAGGAACAGCATGCGAAGATAGGACTTACTCACCTCCTGAAGGCCCTTCAACTGGGAAACCTAATAATAGGATTTTAATAGGTGGGGAAGGAACTTACACTGTCAGTTTAAAAGATGCAGGCACTGGACAGAAAGTTGGCCAAAAAACATTTACTGTAATCGATTTGGACAAAAAGGAAAGGCCTGGATTGATATTAGGACAAGACCCAGTGAATTGGTTGATAGTAATTGTAATAATAATTGTACTCATCCTGCTTTATTTAAGATCAAGAAAAAATAAACAAAAAGAAGTAGTGAAACCTCCAGAAAAAACTTAGGTGATATAAGATATATTTAATAGTAGGAATTGATGCTGGAACAAAAGTAGGATATGCTGCACTGGACTTGAATGGCAATCTTGTGAAAGCTGGGTCTGAAAAAGAAGTTGGAGAATCAAGAATTGTTGAAAAAATAAGGGAAATAGGTATTCCATCACTCCTTGCTACTGATTTGAAAATTACATTTTCAAATATTTGAAATTTTAGAAAATTTCAAATGATGTTTCACCAACGCCTTTTTTTGTACGCAAGGTTGGGGCAAGGTTTAACGTGAAAGTTTTTTCACCAAGCAAGAGCCTAACACTAAAGGAAAAAAGAATTATTGGAAAAAATATTGTTGACGCACATGTAAGGGATGCTTATGCTGCTGCAATCAAAGCTTACAGGCATTATGCTAATAGGCTAAGGCAAATTGAAAAGGAGAAACTAAAACATCTTGTTATTAGTGGTCATGCTGTTGGGAAATTGTAACGGTTTTGAAAAATAGATTTTAGTGGCAGACTGCTCAAAGAACGAACTCATTTAAAGATAACGATTAAATGTATAATCCAATGATTCCTAATCCGTATAATGATAATTATAAACTACTACTCATTCCTCCGCTTATACTAATAATAGCAGCACTCTTTTTTATACCAAGCATAAAATTAGGAGTTGAATTTCAAGGAGGAACCCTTATTATACTCTCCTTAAATGAACAGATATCCGCAGAAGAACTTCAGACAAATCTTGAACTCGAAGGACTGGAAGCGAAGGTAAGAGAATTTGAAACAGCACTTGGTCCACAGATGGAAATAGAGCTTCCTCAAAGTGAGTTGTTATTGGAGGCTGACAGAACAAAAAGCGAGTTCCTCGCGATTGTAAGCAATGTGTCGGCTTCAGAGATAAACGCTAATCAAAATGAAAGCAGTCTGCAAACATACCTTGAACAAAGGAAAAAACTCAACAATATTTCAGACCAAATGTTTATGTTGGCAAAATCCCCTGCAAATGCATCTTCATATTCAAGCATAAATAAATTACAGCAAAGATTCAACGATGCATACGCCTCAGTTTATTCAAATTATCAAGAAGAGATTTCAGGACACATAAACAAATATGCTTCATACAACTCAATTTCAGTAAAAACAATAAGCCCAACACTCTCTGCAAGCTTTTTAGAAAAGGCAATACAAGTTATCCTAGCAGCAAGTGTCCTAAGCATTATATTTGTATTTATTTTCTTTAGAGAATTTGTGCCAAGCATTGCAGTTCTTACAGGAGCTTTTTCAGACATAATTATAGCACTAGGGGCTATGGGATTCTTTGGGATACCAATTACAATTCCTTCACTTGCTGCAATTTTGATGCTTATTGGATTCTCACTTGATACAGATATTTTATTAACAACAAGAATGCTAAGAAGAGGAGGAAATCCAAGAACAAACGCATTTGAATCAATGAAAACTGGGATGACAATGAGCGTGAGTTCTATTATTGCATTTGGTTCTTTATTTGCACTTGCAGCACTTACAAATATCCCAACGTTCTTCCAAATAAGTTCCGTTGCATTGGCTGGTCTGGTTGGCGATCTTTTTGCAACTTGGGGAATTAATGCAGTTATGTTGTTATGGTATGTTGAAAATAAGAAGTGAAAACATGAAATTTGACCTAAAAACAAAAGCAATGGTGATTCTTTTCCTTCTTGCACTAGCTTCACTCATAGCTTATCCAGTATTCTCAGGTTTATTGCTCATTTTTTCATTATTTTTATTTGGTTGGCTTTCGATCTCATGGAAAGAAGATCACATAAAGTTCATTGGTCTTGCTGCAATCATAGTTTTATGTATTGTTAATATGTTCATTAATGGGGTACATTTTGGTATAGAATTCACCGGAGGCACACGCATTCCTGTTCTCCTTCAAGAACCAGTTGACCAGCAGACTATGGCTGAATTGGCATTATCAATAAAGAAAAGGGCAAGTGTTCTTGGATTAACTCAGATACAAGTAAGATCAGTTGGGGATAGCGAAATAGACATTGAGGTACCAAGTGAGAATACTGAACAAATAAGGCTAATAGAGGAGGTTATTGCAAAGCAGGGAGTATATATGGGGATTGTAGATGGAAAGATTGCAATAACTGGTGAAGATATTTATGGCCAGTCCGTAGTTCCTTCAAATCCAAATTCATTAGGTACAGGAAATACAGGAGCTGACTGGGGGGTAAGTTTTTCAGTTAATAAAAATGGTGCTGAACAATTTGCACATGCAGTAGAAGGAAAAGCAAACTATCCCATTTATATGTTTTTAGACAGGCCAAATGATGCTGCCGTTTTTGTTACAATGGAACAATTGAAAAAAAATACAGTACAACGTGATGAAACAGTTGTTAACGCAGTTGAAAAAGTACTCAAACTTGACGATGAAAATGTAAACAAAAACATTGATATTTATATTATAGGAGAAAACACGACGTATATACCTAAAACAAATAAAACAAAGGCAATAATCTCAAAAGAAACTTCACAAGAAATAAAGGATGAAATAAAAGAACAGGGATTTGTCTTAGAAGAAGTTGAAGAAAAGGTTATGATACCAACCTATTTGGAGGGTGGGGATAGAGAATTTGCAGTTGCAGCCTGGGAAGCTGTTGGACTGCTTGATACAAGATATTTATCTCCCTCAATAACAAATGGAGTCCCTAATTACAATTATCAAATCACTGGAACAATAAGCCAGGCAGAAAAAGGAAAACCGAATTCAATTCGTTTAGCACAAAAAAAGATAGAATCAATATTAAAGGGCGGTGCTTTACCTGTTCAAATTTCCTTAGGTGGAAGAACTACACTTCCTGCTAATCTTGGTGCAGAGGTACAAAAACTTAGTATAATAGGAATCGTAATAGCTTTGGTAGCAATATCAATATTCATTGGAATAAGATACGGGGCATTAAAGGTAATAGCCCCAATTATAGGAATAAGTATTTCTGAGTTAATAATTTTATTGGCTATATTAGGTTCATTTACAATTGACCTTCCAGCTATGGCAGGCATAATTGCAGCAATTGGTGTAGGTGTAGATGCACAGGTTGTGATTACTGATGAACTGCTCAAAAAAGATGGGCTAAAGTTAGCTGAAAAAGTAGAACATGCATTTTTGATTATAAAAACAAATGTGATTGTTGCTGTAATGGCAATGCTTCCTTTGTTGTTTTCAGATCTGGTTGAAGTGGTTGCATTTTCAATTGCAGCAATACTTGGTTCATTGCTTGGCTATTTGATAACAAGACCAGCCTATGCGATTATTGCTGAGAGGATTTTGGTTAAGGATGGAGAATCCCAAAATTAATTCAAAAAAACTATGTAGCGCTTGGGCGCTACTCCCGGACAAATTATCCAGAACATTCCTTTAATATTTTTATAGCATCTTCATCCTCAACCTGTGGAAAAGAATCATAAAATTGGCTAATTGCCATAAACTCTGATACAATAAGGCAAACAAAATCATCAACCTCTTTTCTTATTTTTTCAGCAGCATCTGGAGCTGAAACTGGAACTACAACAACAATTCTTGCAGGTTTTTGTCTTTTTACTAATTTAATTGCAGTGATTATTGTATTTCCTGTTGCGATTCCATCATCTACAATAATAACTAGTTTGTTTCTTAGGTTAGGTTTTGGATTATTTCCTCTATATCTTACATATTTTTCTTCCATTTTTTTTTGCAAATCTGCAATCTTGTTCTTTACATAATCTGGAGAAACGTTATAACAAGCAGAAACATCCAGAATATGTTCTCCTTCGAGCCCAACTGCTCCAATTGCATACTCTGGATTATTTGGATGTGGTATTTTCTTTGTTACAATTATATCAAGAGGCAGATTAAGTTTTTCGTGAAGTACTTTTCCTATTTGAAGTGCACCTCTTGGAATTGCAAGAATTATTGCCTTCTTGTTGTTTTTATAAGCAGTCAAAGCATCTGCAAGAAGTTCCCCTGCTTGATATCTGTCTTTGAACATAACTTTGATACGTTAATATATTTTATATTTGTTCACAATCATTTAAATATTTGTAGACCTCTTCAGCTTCCGGAGAAAGAATCAAACGTACGGTTTTCACAATTCCATCCCTGTTGCAAGTGCTTTTCTCAAATTGAGATTGTGGTTATGTATCCAGGTTATACCCTTGATACTTACTGCAATTTTATTGCTTTCTTCTAAGTAAGAAAGGATTGTCATGAGTGTAGTATGATTCACTTTTTTTGGAAGTTGCCTTTTTAGTTCTGCAACGGTTATTACGCTGTCCTTTGCATTTTGTAAAGCTTTTTCTACCATAATCACAGTATTAAGAGTGGGTGCATGCTTCAATATTTGGATTCCTTGTGTCATATCAATCACCAAAAGATATTAATTGATAATAATTAGATACATATATGTATATAAAGCTTTTGATTGGTGAATTTTGGCACACAGTCTCAATTTAGGGTTAGAATTTCAAATATTTAACTTACTTCGTCATGGAGTGAACGCATTGCGTTCACGACAGTCAAAAAATTTGATTTTTTGCCATGGAGTGAAATGCTTTGCATTTCACGACAGTCAAGATCAGCGAACTGATCTTGCCAAGTTCAAATCATCTTCCATTTCTTTTATCTTATCCCTTGAGAAAAAATTAAATGCTGGAATAAATATAATACGTTCAGCGATTTGTTGCGCAAGGACAATTAGGGATGTTGCAATTCCAAGAGAAGCTGCAAACCATGCTCCTGGAATGATAACTGACCAAGCAGCTAACTGTGCTTTCCATATGTTTTTGAAAAGTGTCCATGCATCCTGCAGAACTTCGCCAAAGTCGCTGTACTTATCTTTGTGAAAAAGAGACCAACATAACACAGTTGTACCAAATCCTGCAGTAAAACCTGCAACAGGAGGGAGCCAGCTTGATGCTGATTCCTTTTCAACACCAAATTTTTGTGCAAGATGGGCTGTAGCAATGGCAACAAAAAAATTTACAGCACTCCCTGCAAGGTAAGAAGCATTTAGCCTTATCCATTCTTTTTTCCTGTTAGCAAAAAATCTGAATCTCTGGTTAAAGGTAGGGTTAAAACTCCTAAAAGCAATATTATAATGGTGCAATGGAACATTTAACTCAAAGGATTTGTCCCAACCAAACGGGAAATGCTTAACATCTGGCATACGGAATTGAAGCTCTTCAATTAAACCATCAACAACACTTCTTGCAATCTCTGGACAAGCAACTTTACTACTTAGATGCGCGAAGGAACCAATAACAATGTCTGAAACACCAACAATTGCTTTTGCTCTAATTACATCACCAGCAACAGTAGATAAATCAAGACTTTCATCTCCCTTTTCAACACAAACAAAAGTCAATAGTGCATTTTTTGCCTGGATTTGTTGATTATCATAGGTTAGATCTGGCAATGAATCTCCAAGTTTTTCTCTAAGTGTTCTTTCATTCCTTTTTCTTATCCCTTGCCTTCTTCCACCTACTCCTGCATTTATACGAAGATTCTTAGTGTGCAAATACAATAATTTCATTTTGGCCACCTAATGTGTTTATTTCTGATAATTACTGTATACTTTCTTATATATTAATATTACTTATCTAAATTTGCAAAAAGTGAAAGATTTTTATTAATTTATATTAATATTTGTAATATGTCACTTCAAAAATTAGATTTAGTTGATAGAAAAATATTATCAGAACTTGACAAAAATGCAAGACAAACATATAGCGAAATAGGTAAAAAAATCAGAGTGCCAAAAGAAACAGTAAAATATAGGATTGGATTACTTCAAAAAAAGAAAATAATAAATGGATTTTATACCGTGATTGATTTTTCCAAAATTGGTTTTGTACTTTATAGACTTTACTTAAGATTGCAGAATATAACTCCAAAAATAGAAAATGAATTGATAGACTATCTCACAAAATCAAAAGTAGGGATATGCTACCAAGTTAATGGAAAATATCATATTGCACTTGGTGTGTGGGTGAGAGATATTTGGGAATATGAAGAGTTTTGGCTTGATTTTAAATTAAAATTTGGAGAATATTTTGCAGATTATTCCATGTCTATTTTAACTGAATATATCGAATTCTCACGAACTTACCTGTTGCAGGAAAAGAACCCTGAGAAAGAGATGTTTGTTACATTGTCAAGGACAACACCTGAAAAGCTGGGCATAACAGAACTAAAAATCCTAGAGGTTTTATCAAACAATGCAAGAGTATCATTGGTAGAAATTGCAAAAAAATTAAAGGTAAGTATAGTTACCGTTCGTCATCATCTTAAAAAGTTAATTAGCAAAAAGATAATTATTGGATTCAGACCAATGCTAAATCTCAATTCATTTGGTATGGAATATTATAAAGTGGATTTATGGTTCAGAAAATTTGGTGAGGTAAAAGAGATAAAACAGAATATTTTATCGCATCCAAATGTGATTTATACTGAAAGATCAGTTATCTCAAGTGATCTGGAATTTGATATCGAAGTTGAAAATTTTGAAGAATTTATCAAAATAATGAACTCTTTTAAAGAAAAATTCCCTGAGGATATAAAAGATTACGCTTATTACTCAAGAATTAAGAATTATAAGACAAGCTATTTGCCTGACCTATATAAATAAAACTTTCCAGAAAAATGGAAATATTATTCGATCTGAGTGATCTTATAGCTCTGTCCATCACTTATTATTCTAATTATTCCGCCATCAAAATTTGATTTGTAAGGAACATGATTTAGGTCAAGAATCCTAAACAATGGCTTTCTGTCTCCGCCATAATCAGGACCATCATTTGTTCCGCCTGAGATTACAGCATCAACTGGATTGATTGAAGTCAAAAAGATACTAAACTGGAAATTGCCATTCCCAAGTCCATGGAAAGGGATCATAAGAACGTCTGTGCTCATATCAGCCTCATTTAGCAGATTGCCCTGAGCACCAGAATTAATATCAGAAGTTAATAATATCCTGTCAAGACCATTTGTAACTTTCATCACAATTGCATCGTTGTCTGGATTTCCAAATCTTACTGATTTTGGATTAAGGATGTCAAACGTAACCCCATTAAATGAAAAAGAATCCCCTCTCTCCACAACTGTAACATCAACCCCTTTTCCATCAAGAGAATTTACAAAATCAGCATAGGTTTCATCTTCAAAAGTTGAACCGGTATACCAAAATTCTTCAATTTCGAATTCTCTAGCAACCTCAATCAAACCACCGTAATGTTCAGGGTCTGCATGTGTTGAAACCATCACTTCAAGATTGTCAACACTGTGGGACTTTAAAAAATTTATAACACGATTTGAATTTTCCTTTGGTCCACCGTCAACAAGCATGTCAAAATCTCCTTTCTTAATTAGAATCGCATCCCCATGCAATTGGTCATCACCAACATAAATGAAATACATTGCCATCTTTTGACTAGGATCATAATTATAGCCACGTGTATCTGTTTTATTGTCTTCTCTTGTCCTATTAACAATAGAGGTTTGGTTTGTTGTTTTGATAATCACAACCCCGTCATCACCATCATCAGGAGGCGTATCAGGCGTATCCCCGCCATTTGTTTTATTATCAACAGGAGGTGTCCCCCCAAGATCAATACAACCAAATAAAAAAAATGCAACTATCAAAACTGCAAATATTTTTTTCATAATACCACTCTATTACTTTCTATATTCTCCTTAACCTTACTTATTACTTCATCTATTTTAATCCTTTCTTGTTTTGAATCATTCCTATATCTAATTGTTACTGTATGGTCTTCCTTTGTTTGGTAATCAATTGTAATTGCAAATGGACAGCCGATCTCATCACTTCTTGCATACCTTTTTCCAATTGCACCGGTTTCTGAATATAAAACATCAAAGTTCTCTTTTAATTTTTTAACAAGCTCTTGTGCAATTTCCTGCAACCCATCTTTTTTCATCAAAGGAAAAACAGCAACTTCATAAGGTGCAATTAGCGGTGGAAAATCAAACCAATCCCATTCCTTGATGGAATTTCCAGTTCCATCGATCTGGAACGAAGTTCCAGGCTTATCCTTGTTTCTTTCTCTATAACAATGTTCAAGAATGCAGAAAAATAGCCTGTCAACACCTAATGAAGCCTCAAAAACATGTGGAACTAGTTTTTTGTTATTCGCAGGATCAAAAACGGACAGGTCCTTTTTGCTGAATTTAGAATGCTGAGAAATATCATAATCAGTTCTATAAGCATTACCAATTGTTTCAACATTTCCATAGGACGTCTCAACTTCCATATCAATATTGCCTTTTGAATAATGCGGTAATTCTCCTTTTCCTAAAACCCTGAAGTACATTTTTTCCTCAGGAATTCCGCACATCCTATAAAAAACCCATTCTTTTGCTAAAAAATAGGACATTATCCCATTTGCAGAAATCTTTTCATCTGTTGCATGTTTAGTTGTTTTTTTTATTTTTTTTCCATCAACTTCAAAAATCATATTAACAGCAGTTAGATTCTCTGAGCCTTCAATGTCCTGAAAATCAGGATTAAAGAAATATTCCAATTCCATTTGGGTAAATTCCCTCATTCTTACTAATCCTTTTCTTGGAGATATTTCATTTCTAAAGCTCTTTCCTATTTGAGCAACTGCAAGTGGGAGTTTTGCACCGTGGTTTCGGTATAGTCGAAAAAATGCAGTGAAAATTCCTTGTGCTGTTTCAGGTCTATTATATCCAACTTCTCTTTCTCCACCTACCCCTGTTTTGAACATTAGATTAAAACTCGTGGCTTCGGACAATTCGCCTTTCTTGCATGATGGACAGGTTATTTTGTGCTTCTTCAAAAGCTCGTTTAACTCATCAAAATTTCCTTCAAATTTGTAATTATTCTGGACTTCTTCAACCAAATGATCGGCTCTGGCTTTCACTTTGCATTTTTTGCATTCAACAATTGGATCAGCAAAAGAATCAACATGCCCTGAAGCCTTTAACACGAGTTCTGGTGTAACAATTGTTGTTTCTACCTCGTGAAAACCCTCATTCTTTATGAATAATTTTCTCCATAAATTTTGTATTTTATTTTTTATTAAAATACCAACTGGACCATAGTCGTAAAAACCACTTACTGGGTTGTAGACCTCATTGCTTGGAAAGAAAATGGACCTTTGTAATGCGACATCAAAAATTTTCTCGTAGAGTTTCATAATACCAACGTTAACAATTTTTTATAAAAGAGTTTAAAAGACTAAAGAATTGTGTTCTCCGTTAAACACTTTTTATAACCAAGTATTTAAAAATGTTTTTAGACATATCTTGCAACATTAAAAAGTATAAGGTGATTATTACGGGATTGAAAAATAGATTTTTCAATAATAAAAATCATCGGAGATAGATTTTTATGGGAAGAAACGTTGTTAGAGAAACTGCTCCAACAGGTAGAAGAGGAGTAGCTGGTTCAGCTTCAGATTGGAGAGTTGCAGCATTAATGGCAAGAAATGGGACAGGACAAGATGGCAATGGCGTAAGCAAATCAACAAGGGTTATTGCAGAAATTAGGGAATGTGGTAAAGATACTAGTAAAGCAATGGTGATTGCAAAAAGATTAAACGGAGAAGATCAATTAACAAGAGCAGAAATTGCAAAAGCTATCGCATTAGAACATCCAAGAGCAGCAATTGAGGTAAGTGAGGAAGTGGCAATAGCAACAATTGCAGAAGGATTAGTAGAGAAAGTAGGAGAAGAAGGCTGTGTAGAAAATAATAGTACAGCAATTGCTAGATTAAGAACTCAGCTAAATACTTATTATTTAGGTAAAGTAGCAGATGCAGTTCACGAATTTAGAAGTTTAGATGAGCAAGAAATTGGTGCAATTTGTAGGGAGCTAAGAACAGGAAGCAGAGAGGTAAAAAGAAGGATAGTTGGCGAATAAAATTTTTCTTTTGGGGATGCATACTCAAAACCCCAAGGGTTAAAAATCCATTTTATTACAATAATTTAGCTTCTTTAACGCGAGAGCTAGAATCATAGGCACAGAGTGT
>DATDTS010000065.1:0-13086 GCA_035290745.1 Candidatus Bilamarchaeaceae archaeon
CCATAGACTCATCTTTATTGACTATCCCAACCCTTACTCTTCCCTTATCTAGGGAATTTGTAGGCGATAATGATATCTTATTCGGTATCGAAACATCTGCTTCAACCCAAGATATCTCGTCTTTGTTTTCTACTCTTAAAATAAGGTCTATATTATGATTTGTATATGCAAACAATACGTCTGGATGTGTTTTTAGTTCCAAGGTTATCATACTAGTGATTTTGTATATTATATATTAAAACTGTTCTTTTAGCCAAATAACAGGCACTGTTTTAATTTACAGTTGGAATTGAAAAAAATCTAAAATATTGATTGGTTTTTCTTGTTACCGCGAGTGGCGGTTCAAACCGCCACATTTGTTGATTTTTTTATTCACCAACCTTTTTTATGTGCCGTGTCAAATAACAGAAGCTTAAAAATTATATCCTTTTACTTATTAGTATTATTTTTGATGGAACGAATTCCATTTGAAATTTGATTGACAAATTTCAAATATTTGAATCGTTGCCGATTCAAACCATCAAAAGGGAACGGTAAACATGTTCCCTGCTTGTGAGGGATAAACTATGAAAAATTCTTACGATGTTATTATTGTAGGTGCTGGACCATCCGGTTCAAGTGCAGCCATGTTTTTGGGAAAAGCAGGCAAGAATGTTCTTCTTTTAGACAGATCAAAATTTCCAAGAGATAAAACCTGTGGAGATGGAATTAGCGGAAAAAGTACACGTGTTTTAAGGGAACTTGGACTTTTGGAAGGAATGAAAACTATTGAAGCGCAACCCATGACTGGTGTCACTTTTTCATCTCCTGATGGAACAGTTGCACCAATTGAATCAAGGAATAAGAACAAAGACAGTCCTCCAGGTTATGTATGCAGGAGGGAAGTTTTTGATAATTTCTTATTTGAAAATGCAAAAAAACATTGTAAAACAATCGAAGAATTTATGGTTACTAACTTACTTAGAAAAGATGGAAAAGTTGTTGGAGTTGTCGGCACAGACATTAAAACAAAACAAGATCATGTTTTTAGGGCACCATTAGTTTTAGGTGCTGATGGCGTAGGTGGCATTACTGCACGCGAGTTAGGTGTTTTCAATGATAGAGAAGATCATGTTTGTTCCGCAATTAGAGGATACTATGATAATGTTGAAGGTATGATTGATCAAATCGAACTTCATTTTATTGATGGAGTGTTGCCAGGCTATTTTTGGATATTTCCATTGCCTAATAAAACAGCAAATGTTGGGATAGGAATGCTTGTAAAAGATATGAAAAAGAAAAAGGTTAACTTAAGCAAATTATTAGAAGATACAATACAAAATAATCCCAAATTCAAAGATAGGTTCAAAGGTTCAAAACGAATCTCGCCTATTAAAGGTTGGTCATTACCTTTAGGTTCTGAAAGGCCAAAGCCATATGCAGATGGTATTTTACTATTAGGTGATGCAGCAAGTTTAATTGATCCTTTCACTGGAGAGGGCATAGGTAATGCTTTGATCTCTGGTAAGATTGCAAGCCAAGTTGCTTTAAAAGCATTTGAAAAAAACGATTTTAGTGAAAAAACACTTAGTGAATACGATTCTTTGATAAAAGAAGAATGTGATTCTGAGCTAAAAACAAGCTACAACCTTCAAAAGATGGTTAATCACAGGTTTTTATTGAATTTTGTTGTTCACAAAGCTGCATACAGTCCATTTGCAAAGGATTATCTTTCAAAGACTCTGCTTGATCCAGAAAAGCAAAGATCGTTTGAGAATCCTTTGTTTTACTTGAGGTTATTGACTAGCTAATTCATTTTTTTTATTTTCTATTTTTTATTTTTTCTACCAAATAGTCAACCTATAAAAACCTTAGCGCAGTACTATATTCAAAAATCTCAATTCAAAAAGGTGATTATAAATGGTTGAAAGTTCCCCAAGTGCTTCAAGCACTCCAAGTTCTTTGGAAGATCCAAAGATTTTGGCCGCAGCTGCTTATCTTCTTGGTGGTATAGGCGGGTATGGTTTTGGATATTTGAGTGCTTCGACAGTAATCGGTCTTTTGCTTCCATTAGGTATTTACATGTGGAAAAAGACTGATGCTTTTATCGCGTTTCATGCTTTCCAGGCATTCTTGTGGACAGTAGTTGTTGCTGTTGTAGGATTTGTTTTGGGTACAGTTCTATTAGCTCAAACACAAGCGGCTTATGCTAATCCCTATGCTTATGCATATGGTGGTGGTTTTGGAGCAACGTTAGGTTTGATTGGAATATTCTCAATGGTTGGTCTTGTTATTCTAGTTGTTGATCTATTCTTAGCATACAAGGCTTACAAAGGGGATAAGTTCAAGTTGCCAGTTCTAGGCGCTATGGCAGAAAAGCCGTTTTTATAAATTTCTTTTTTTACTTTTTTCTTCGTATAAATAAAAGAGGATGATTTGAACGAATGAGCATGAAACCCAGCCATTTATGGCTGGGTGCTCTTCGTTCAAATATGTGCAAATTCGGCACTTGTCATGAAGCGCAGAAAGCCTTCATGAACATGTTCGAGAAGCGTTATCGGCTTCTCGACATCCTCCCAAGGTTAAAACCATGAGTTTCCGTGCCGAATTTCACATGATAACATGGCTGAAAAAACATTGGGTTTGAAAATTGTTGTTGGTCTTCAAGCGTTAAGTGGTTTGCTTGTTGTTTTATTGGGTCTTGGAATTACTGTTGGCGGCGGTAGTCTTTTGGGCATGGGAACGGGTTATGGGGATCTTTTTGGCGGTATGATGGCAGGTCTTGGAGGATTACTCGGAGTTCTTGGAATTATACTCATCTTCTTTGGATTACTTGGTTTAGCACTTGCTTACTTTTTATGGAAGCTAAATAAATTTGCCTATTTCTTAACTTTGATCTTCTCTGTTCTAAATGTATTAAGTCTTCTATCTGGGAATTTAGGAGGAGTATTTGGATTGTTATTTATTTACTTCCTATGGTTTGATCAGCCAACTAAAGCTCTATTTAAATAATTTTTTTCTTTTTTATTGTACTATAAAGTACAATAAAATTTTTGAAATCTGTGATTTGAACTTGGCAAGAACATGTAATGTTCTTGACTGTAGTGAACGCAATGCGTTCACTCCATGACTAAGTAAGTTCAAATATTTGAAAATGCAAAATAGCATGTTCGTGAACAAAGTTCACGTACGATCATGAAACCAAAAGGTTTCATGATCGTTTTCAAATGATTTCAATTCTTTTTATTTTATTCAAACCCTTTTTTCCAAGTATTTAAATAGTTTATCTTTGAAATAGGCTTGGTGAGATATTTTGTTAGAACCACTTTTGAAAGCTGCTAGGGAATATAAAAAGAAACCATTTGTTTTTATTGGAGCTAATCTAAAATATGGTATTTTTCAGCTTCTTTCAATCTTTACAGTGTTGGGTGTTTTCTTTATTTTCTTTTATTTACTTTCACTTTTTAGTATTGAATTTAATTTTGTAATTCTTACGATTTTTGGTATTATTCTTGGAATGTTATACCTTTATTTATCCTCAGGATTTAGAGCAGCACTTTTTCGTGTTTATACTGATAAGAAATCGATGGGTTTTATGGAATTTTTTAAATATGCAATGCAAAATGCACACCAATTTTTTATATTAACTCTTGCAAGGCTGATCTTTGTTTTATTTCCAGTATCACTTATTCTTGCACTTTATTTCTTATCTTTGAAGGATTTGAATAATTTTGCGGTTGATATCCTAGTTGGACTTGCAGTATGTTTTTCTTTTTTCTTAGTTCATTTCCTCTTTTTTGGTTCTTATGTTTCAATTTCTGAAACAAGGGGTGGGTCAGTTTTACACGCTATAAAAAACAGCCTAAGATTAGTAAGGCACAAACACATCTCGGTTTTCTTAATCTATTTTCTATATGCCGGTTTTTGGGTTGCTCCATTCATTCCAATTTTGATATATCTTACTTTGTTTAAGGAGCTTATTGTTCTGGTTTTTGTACCATTTTTCGCACTTCCAGGAGCGTTTCTTTCCTACCCTATTCTGCTTAATGCACAGATAGAGGTATTTGACCTGCCTGCTCCTAGAAAGCAAGCCAAATGGAAAAAGTAGAATGAATATAGCAACATTTTCAAATATTTTGATTCTATTAAGTACAGGTGGATTCAATGAAAAAGGTTTATGAATGTGACTTATCAAAGAAAAAAGAAATTATAAAAATACTCGAAGCTGATCCTTATGAACAGGATAGTTTTGCAAGGATTGGTTATAAGCTAAAAGACGGTTCTAGTCTTGAAGAAGACAAGACTAAGTTATACATATACTTTTCAGCTTCTAATGAATTCTTAAAAAAAGCAGATGAAAAGCTCAAAGATCTTATAAATAAAATCAATCCAGTGGTAGAAAAGAGAATAACTGAGAAAATTGAAAAAGAGGAAGAAAATGCAGAGTCCGGTCTTGGAGACATTTTTGGATAAATTTGCTATGTATTTTTATTATTTCTCTAGTATCCATTAATATGGCAGAAGAAAAGCAAATAGCCTCAAGAGGAGTTCCATCTTCAGAATCAATGTATCTCCCCTCATTCAACAGTCCTGAAATTAGATCTTTCCAAGACAAGGATGAAAAGATTACAAGAAATATCTGGAATCTTGAAGAACTAACCAATTTTGTTTTTCCAAAGAAATACCAAGCAAAATACCATGAGATTGCATTTGGCTTCTTACAATTGTTAATAGAAAAACTTTCTGTCACTGGGGGAGACATTTCTAAATTCATAACTGAAAAAAGCATCTCAAAGGCAACGTTTTACAACCGGGTTTTGCCTAGGCTAAGGCGCGTTGGAATGATAAAGATAGAAAGAGATACCGTTGTTGCTGTTGAAAGCAAAAGAAAATTTAGGCCAATGAGAATCTCTCTTAGTAAAACTTTTGGGAACTATTTAACAAAAATCGGTGATTCCTGGCTTGCTGTTATAGATGATGCTAGGAGTAGAAGATAATTATTTTTTCCTTTTTGCTTTATTAAAAGTTTTTTTCTTTGTTTTTTTATCATTCTTGTTCTCTTTTTTAATAGAGTTTTTACCCTTCTTTTTCTTTTCAGTTATAATGTCTTTTGTGAATAAGCTTGCTTCTTTAATTCTTTCATTTAATTGTTCTTCACTAGATATTTGAACTATCTCTTTTATTGTTGGTTCTCTAATACTGATACCCTTGAATTTATTCGATTCCCCGTCCTCTGAAGGATCATCGTCATCCTCTTCCATCAACTTCCTTCTTTGGTCTTTTTTGTCCTTAAGTATCTTTTTAACTTTTTCAGATCTTTCGGTACTAGCTCCAGCTACTTTTTTATATTCGACCTCTGAAACTAAGTTTTTATCGCGTATTAATCTTCTACTATCTGTAAATAGCTGTTGCAACCTTTTTTTTGTATCGCCTATTTGTTCATCTATTTCGTTTTCTTGCTTTGATGTCGCTTCAAGTTCATTCTCATAATCTTCAATCAAATTATCAAGCTCTTTAAGGTAACTGTTTAGTTGTTCACCCTCTGCTGCAGCCCGAACTTCGTTGAGTTCCTGTTCTCCTTCGTCCAAGCTTTCATTTATTTCATCAATTCTTTTTTCGTAATCTTCTAAGTATTCGCTTATGTTATCTTCAACTGATTTAAGTTCTTCAAGTTCGGTTGTATACACGTCAAGTTCGTTTTTCATACTTTCAATAGATTTTTGAATATCTTCTTTCATCCTTGTGACGGTTTCTCTTGTTTCATTTGATTGGTCTAAGTTTAATTTAACATTGCTTAGTTTTTTGTTTAGTCCATTCATAAGTGATTCAGTTTCTTCAACCTGTCTTTGAAGTTTTTCAACTTCACTATCAACCTCTTCGCCTGCATTTTCTATTGAATCAAGTTTGGCTTTTTCATTATTTATCCAGTCCTCTATCTCACCTATTTTTTCCTTTGCTCTTTTCTGTGCTTCAGAATTATCAACCATAATCATTTCTATCTTTGATTTGTTTTTTGACATGATCTCAAGTGACTTGTCTTTCATATCTTGAAGTTTTCTATTTATTGTTTTTATTTCTTCAACCTTATCTGGAAGTTCAATATACCTTTCTCTAAGTTCAGCTATTCTAGCTTCTTTCTCAAGTATCTTTTCTGTTAGTGAAACAACATCAGCTTCCATTTTTTGTTCAAGTTCAGCATATCTTTCCCTATTTAGTTTTTCTTTTTTCTGCTGTAATCTTAACAACTCACTTTTTTCCTGGTCAACTTTGTCCAAATAAGTGTTTAGGACACCTCTTATTTGATTTGACTGTTTAGTAGATATAGGTTGTGCTTGAATATCAGGTTTTTCAGGAGGTAAATCAAACTTATCATCTGAGTTATCATCTGAATCATCTCCTGAATCGCCAAACGGAAAACGTATTTTTTTTGGAGCAACTGTCTGTTCCTCATTTTTTATTTCCTTTTCTTGATAGGAATCAATGACTGTGTTTATCTCTTCATCGTCATTTAAGATTTCGGATGGAAGCTTGTCCATATCCAGCTCATTATCTGATTCTTCCTTATTTTCTGTTGTTTGTTCTATTTCTTTATCATACTCACTAAAATCAGTATCTAACTTTTCAATATCAAGTTCAGAAGTTTCTTCTGCGCCATAAACACTATCTTCTGTTTGAGAGTATTCCTGTTCTTGCTGAATCTCAGGCTCTTCAGGAGCTTTGTTTTCTTCGACCACTTCTTCTTTTGTTTCAATAATTTTTTCAGGTTCTGGTTCTTGGATTTCAGAGACCACTTCTTTTTTACTCTCTCCATTATTCTTATTACTCTCCAAATTCAGTTTTCTTGTTTCAGGAACTGGCATCTGTGTTTTCTGTTTTTGCTGTATTAAACCTTTCCATACAAAAAAAGTATTTGTGAATCTATAGTCAATATCAATATACCCTTCATCTTCGAGTATTTTTATCCATTTTTCTATTATTTTTTTGTCTACGCCAGTGTTTTGTTGAACCTCTTTCATTGTCGTCTTTTGTTTCTCTGATATGAATCGGATTAGCCTATCAATGTCCGTACTTATAAGCGCATCATTTACAGTTAGTTCCATTTCCCCACTGTTATAGTTTATGATCAGATAAGTTTAAAAAGGGTTGTTTATCCTCAAGCAACCTGAACAGTATAACTTCCACTTAATTTTCTCTTACATCGTGTGAGTGCAGATTTTACGAAGTTTAGGTTTTGTTTGAATGTATAAACTGTAAACACACTAGAACCTGCCTTTAATCTTGCTGCCCTATCGGTTGGTCTTCCAAACGATTGCCTCATTCCTTTTTGAAGTCTATCAGCTCCAGCACCAGCAATCATTTTATTTTCTCTGATTATATGATGCGGATAAGCCCGTACTACTAGATAATAATTGCCAGGAAAAGCAGTTTCTAAATGCTTGTTCAATGTCTGTCTTGCACTTTCTAGTGCATTGTCTCTAAGTGTGATATCACCACTGCTAACTAAATCAATTACAGCATCATATTTATCATTTTTTGTTCCTGTTCTGAATGTGTTAAGGTCCCTATGAGGCATCGACTTTATATAAGATTTTCTAGGTTTTGATCTTGAAAATCTTGTCCACGCTACCTTTGTCATATCCCTAAAACATTTTGCTGGTCTTATTCCCATAATAATCAACTTATTTCCTTAGTACAACCATTAGTCGAAGTATAGCATTTATAATTAGATAGGTTTAAAAATATGCTTTGAACGATGGTATCGTTTGAAGTTATCTCAGTGATTTACCTAGATACGCTATAAGTTATATGCTAGTGTTAACCCAATAGGGTTACATAAAGAAGAGGTGGAATAAATGGAAACCGGAACAACAAATACAAAAGATGACAACACAGTTTTTATCGGAAAAAAAGGAACAATGGGCTATGTGTTGGCCGTAGTTACGCAATTCAACAACGGAGCAGAGGAAGTTGCAATTAAAGCAAGGGGAAAGTTGATTTCTAGGGCAGTTGATGTCACAGAGATTGTAAGACACCGCTTTATGCCAAACTCAACATTAAAAGACATTCTAATAAAAACTGAGGAATTAACATCTGAGGATGGTTCTTTGAACAAGGTTTCTGCAATAGAAATTTTACTTCATAAATAATTTTTTATTTTTTTTGGTGAACTGTTTGGTCTTTTTTCTGGATAAGGAGGGCATTGTCCTTGCTTTAAGTATGAGTTTTGTAATAACCTATTTCGGAGGATTTGAAGCTCTTTTTCTTATGCTGACTTTTCTTTTCCTCTCTGTTCTTGCAACGAAATATGAGTATCAAAGAAAAAAGGAGATGGGAATTTATGAGCATGAAAGAAGCTGGGAGAATGTATTAGCAAACGGAATCTTTCCAACTATTCTTGCTGTTCTAACCAATACTTTTGGTATTATTCCATATATTTGTTCTGTTGCAGCAATAACAGCTGATAAGTTTGGATCTGAACTCGGCGTACTTGGTGGAAGGCCATTTTCGCTTCTTTCATTCAAAAATGCAACTCCTGGTGAAAGCGGGGCCATTAGTTTGCTTGGGACAGCAATGTCTCTAGTTGGTGGTTTGCTTATAGGTGTTACCTCTATTGTTATCTTTAATCTTACCCCAAGTATTGCATTACTGGTTGGGTTTGCCGGGTTTCTAGCTTCAATTGTTGATACTTTGTTCGGTGTTCTTGAAGAAAAAGGGATTGGTACAAAAGGAACAACAAACTTTATATGCTCTGTTGCAGGAGGTATACTTGGTTATCTATTAATTCCGGTGATTTCATGAAAGTGTTTATCCTATGTGGTGGAGAAGGAACAAGGTTAAGGCCTTATACCTATGATTTACCAAAACCAATGCTGCTCCTTGGCAACAAGTCTATACTTCAGCACATTATTGAAAAGTTAAAAAAGAACGGCCTTATCGATTATATTTTAACAGTCGGTTATCTAAAAGAAAAAATAATTGATTATTTTGGTAATGGGTCTAAGTTTGGGGTCAATATAAAATATGCAGAAGAGAATGAGCCTTTAGGCACAGCTGGGTCTACATTATCTTCTAAATCTGATATAGATGGTGCTTTTGTAGTTTTAATGGGTGATGCGCTAATTGATTTTGATATTAAAGATTTGGTTAGCCATCATAAAAAAAGCAAATGCATTGCAACTGTTGTTGTTAAAAAACACATAACTAAAGTTGAATATGGGGTTGCAAAAATCGAAAATAAACTAATTAAAGAATTTGTTGAAAAGCCTGAGCTAGAGCATTTTGTCAATACAGGAATTTATTTGTTTGAGTCAAGAATATTTGATTTTATAAAAGAAAAAGAAGATTTTGCTAAGAACGTTTTCCCAAGACTTTTGAAAAGCGGGGAGAAAATAAATTCTTACGAACTAAAAGGCAAATGGATTGACATTGGAAGAAAAGAGGATTATGATAAAATAAAAAATGGTCCGTTGTTATGACTGAGTCGAAGATTTTGCTTCAAAAAGTATCTATTTTTTTAGGAATAGTATTTTTCCTTTTAGCAATATTCCTTATTGATGTTTTTTTATTGCTAATAGCTGGCATGGTGTTTCTATTTTTTTCACCAGTAGCCCAGGCAATCATAGAGCTGAATTTCTCACTTGGGTTGGTAATATATGCTCCAATTGTTTTATTTATATCTTTGTCATGGAGTTACCTACTCTTCATCACTCCTCATTTTTTAAATCCTTTTTGGGATGCATTTGAAAAAATAATAAAATCCTTTTCCTCATCAGAGTTTATTGATCCACCCAAGCCAAAAAAAGGAGAAGGTATAATTCCATGGATCTTTTATGTTCCAAATCTTCTTGCAATAATAATAAATCTACTTCTTATTCTTGCTGTAATTTATTACATCTCATTGTACAATATTAACATTATGGTTAAAATATTTCTCGATCCGCCCCTTGAATATGTTATTTTTCTTCATGTTCTTCTTGCATTGGGAATGATAATGAGGAATAAAAAAAGGGTAACTTCAGTCTCAAACTAATACCTTGCAAAAAGAATCAGAACAATAACTCCAACTACCATTTCAATCCCAATGAAAAATAGTGTTAAGTTCTTTTCTCTGATTCCATCAAACCTTTTCATAACCAGTTGTGCAAAACCCCTTACCTTATTATCAACAGGATAAAGCTTCCCATTCTTATATTCTCCCCACCAATTTTTACTTGGAAATTTGTTATAAGCTTTAATGAAAAAGTCTATTACAAAAGGTATTAACAAAAGTGCTCCTGCAGTTTCAAAATTTCCAATAATCACTGTGCTGGCAAGAATTGCCCCAATTGATAGGTTGCCAACATCTCCAGGGAATGCTCTTGCTGGATACCAGTTGAAAATTAAAAATGCAAAAAGAGCCCCAAGGATTGGAACTGACAATACGCTCATTTCAGTATTTCCATGCATTATGGAGATGACCAAAATAGTTGAGAACATAACTATTCCTAATCCAGATTCTAGACCATTAAAACCTGCAAACATGTTTGTAAGATTTGATGCAACTGCAATCCCTATTGGTATCAAAACAAATGGATAAAATATTCCAAAATCAATCTGCCCTATAAAAGGGAACAGCATTGATGTACTCTCTACTGCATTTACCGCAATTAATGGAATCGCAGCACCCAATGGTAATAATGCTTTGAACCATTGTGGCAAATCAAGAAGATCATCGACTAATCCTATTATTGCAATTGCAAGTATTGTTATAATTGCTGCAAGTATATTAATAAGGTTAAATTGAAATGAAAAGAAACTATTCAAAAAAACTGCTAGTAACACACCCCCAACAAATCCTGCGACTATTGCTATCCCGCCCATCTCTGCAACTTCTGGCTTGTCTGGTTTGTTTACATCTTTCCCAACAATTCTAAACCTCTTTAATCTAGGGATAAGCATGTATGTAAAACCTAAAGTGATAATAAAGGAAACTAGGAATATTATAACATAATTAATCACTTTTTCACCATAAACATTTTTACTTCCCCTGACTGTAATACTATATCCGAATTAAATAATGTTTCATAAATAAAGCTATCCTTTATTTCTGCAGTGTTAATCAAAAGAAGAGGGGAATTTGTACTTTCATTTTTGTTAAGAAATCTAAGCCTTGGGAATTCAACTTCTGAGATAACCACCCTTGCTTTTGTATCAATAATTCTTGCGTCATCCAAGAAATCCAAATTCTGTGTTGATTCAACTTGTAATAAATAATTATTATTTCCGAATAATGAATATACCTTACCAGAATCTTGTGTTAAGCCTAAAAAGTAGAACACGATAGGTTCATCTTGGAGTGAATAATAAATATCATCATTTGATGCAATAAACATAGTTGATTTCATTTCTTTAGATAGAAGATCATTTTTTTCAAGTACTTCTGGTTTTATTCCGCTATAATATTCTATTGCATTTGGAAAAAAGAGTGTTGCTGCTGAATTTTCTTCGATTTCTTGATAGATAAAGATGTGGTCTTGACTTGGAATTCTAATTTCTGATTGGGTTATACTAATAATGGCTAAACTTATAGATGATAAAATAACAACAAAAGTTATTAGGTTCTTTAATTTGTCTGTCTCAAATCCATATAAATAGATTATACCATAAAATACTATTGCAACAACAAATGAAATTGCAATTCTACTTGCCGATATTTCTTGGCTAAATAAGTAGAGTGAAAAAGCAAGTAAAAAAACAAACCATACTTTTTTGTCTTTGAAATTCTCTAAAAAATATTGTAGTGAAGAGCCAGCAGCAAATGTTAGTGGGATTATTGAAATTGGAGGGTAAAGATAAAGAAAAACAAATCCCGAGATTACATAAATTATTTTTTCAACATCTAAAAGGAGTGCTATTAATGCGATTGGGATAACCAGACTAGCATTTGGGATTGAAAGAGCATATATAAAATGAGGATATGCAAGAAAAATGGTAAAACCAAAGAATAAGACAGAGAGATAGCGGTAGTTCCCTTTTAATAGGTAGAGAACTGCAAAACCAGCAGTGCCAATTAAAATAACAACAGCTTGAAATAAAGATGTAACAAATACAAGATTAAGAACTGCAGAGCTGCCAAAAAGTATTGATGTTATTAGCGCGATTTTTTTGTTTTCCTTAAACGAGAAATAGACTAAAACAGATGAGATAAGAGTTAATGCTACAACAATCAAACGAACGATTTGTATGTCAATTCTAATTGAATATTGCAACAATTCCCCATAAGCGTTGTCTGATACTGTAGTTTGTGCGAAAAAATAAGATATGCCAGATAAGAACAGGATTAAGAGAAAGATGGAAGTTATGTGTTTATCCACTTTTATCCCTCATTTCTTTTAATATTTCTTTTGCAAAATCCACTGAAAAGTTGCGCGATTCAGTAAGTTTTTCTGAAACATAATCAACTTCTTCAGTTCCGTTTGCACCAGCTATCACTGCAATATTTCTTGAATGTAATTTCATATGTCCTTGTTGTATTCCAGTAGTTGATAAAGCGTATAATGCAGCAAAGTTATTTGCAAGGCCAACACATGCCATGACCATACCTAATTCCTTTGAACTTTTGACCCCTAGAATTTCTAATGAAGTCTTTGCAGTTGGAAGTGTATTCACTGCACCTCCTACTGTTGCGACTGGAAGCGGAATTTCAATTTCTCCAATCAAGTTTCCATTGCTATCCCTTCCATATTTTGTAACCGGGTGGTATCCATTAATTGCAGCATAGCTGTGAATTCCTGCCTCAATAGCCCTCCAATCATTTCCAGTTGCTAATGCAACTGCGTCTATCCCGTTCATGATCCCTTTGTTGTGTGTTGCACATCGAAATGGGTCGTTTTTTGCAAAATCGTATCCATCCAATACACCTTCGACTCCATCCTCACCAATTGCATCTTTTTTCCAAACTGCTTTTGCATGGACCTTTCTTTTTACCGCAAGATTACTAATAATCCTTAATCTCGTTTTTCCCCCAGTTATTTCTGAAAGAGTTGGGGCAACTTGTTCTAGAACGGTGTTTACTGTATTTGCACCCATTGCATCCCTTACATCAATATCAAATTCTGCTATTATTGT
>DATDTS010000066.1:0-9886 GCA_035290745.1 Candidatus Bilamarchaeaceae archaeon
TAACTGTGTATTGAAACCTACTCCTGAACCACCTACACCAGATGATTCTCAAGCAGAAGCATTAGAAGGACTAAACAGAGCGCAGCAACAATTAGATCAAGCTAAAAAAGAAGGTAAAGATGTAGCAGAAGCTCAAAAGAAGCTAAATGAAGCAAAAGAAGCATATGAAAATGGAGAGTATGAAAGGGCAAAACAATTGTTATCAGGTGTTCAGAGCTTAGTTAAGGAATCTGAAGAAAAACCACCTGAAATAAAAAAACCAGTAGAACCTAAAGAACCAGAAGAAGAAAAATCAGATTTATTCGGTCTCTTATTGATTGCAGGTTCAGCAGTAGTTGTTGTAGTAGTTTTAGTTGGGGCATACCTTTTCTTAAAAGGAGGAAAGTTAGGCGGATATAAATTCAAAAAATAGCCTATGGCAAGAACTAGGAAAGAAAAAGATTGCTAAATTATAGACGGAATAATACTCAAAATACCAAAGAATTCATTTATAAATCTTCCTCTTAATAATGACTAAACTGGATAGTAGTTTTCCCTTAAAGGGAAAGCGAGCCTAAACAAAATAGAGGGCGATGTAATGGCATTGAAAGATAAATCAAACAAAATTCTTGTTGAATTGGTCAACAAATTGCAAATGGACAAAAAACCATTGTGGAGAAGGATTGCTAAAGAGCTCTCAAGATCAAGAAGTTCAAAGGTACAAGTGAATCTACAGAAACTTGACAAATATGGGAACGAAAAAACCACTATTTTGGTTCCTGGAAAGGTATTAGGAAGTGGGCAAATCACAAAAAAGCTAACAGTAGCTGCTTTTTCTTTTAGCGAATCAGCAAAAAAACTGATAAGTGCAGCCGGAGGAAAGTTTGTTTCATTAGACGAACTTTATTCAAGTAATCCAGAAGGAAAGGATATAACAATTATTAAATGAGGTATATTTATGTCAGTCATAGATGGAACAAACTTGATATTAGGAAGACTTGCTTCAAATGTTGCAAAAATGTTGTTAAAAGGCGAGGAAGTTCATATTATTAACGCAGAAAAAATACGTTTAATTGGAAACTCAAAATCAATTGTTGATAGGTATCTACAAAAGAGAAGGCTCCAGAACAAAGGAACACCTGAAAAATCTCCTCATTATTCAAGAGTACCTCATCTTTTTGTAAAGCGAGTTATTAGAGGCATGGTACCTTGGAAAAAAGCAACTGGAAAAAATGCGATTAAGCGTCTTAGGGTATACTCTGGAAACCCAAAAGACTTGAAGAATTTTGTATCAATTGAAGAAATAAGAGCTGATGAGAGAAAAAAGTCAATTACTGTATATGAAGTGTGTAAACAGTTGGGATATAATTAACATGTGGTGAAAACTTATGGTTGAAGAAAAATCATCTCCTAAAAAAGAAAAAAAGAAAAAAATAAAAAGATCAAAATCAAAAAAAGTTTTTGTAGCAAAAGGAAAAAGAAAATCCAGCATTGCAAGAGCAACGATTAAGGAAGGAAAGGGCATGATAAGAATAAATAGCAAAGGAATGCAGTCATATAATACTAACAAATACGTTCAAGAAATAATAAGAGAACCTTTATTGTTCTTAGGTAACGAAGTATCTACAATTGACATATCAGTTAATGTTCACGGAGGAGGAGTTATGGGCCAAGCCCAGGCTGCAAGAACCGCTATTGCAAATGCATTGGCACTTTATTTTGATGAACAGAAATTAAAAGAAAAATTTACACATGCTGATCGGTCATTAATTGTATCAGATTCAAGAAGAGTTGAATCTAAAAAATATAAGGGTCCAAAATCAAGGGCAAGATACCAAAAGTCTTACAGGTGAACTTTCATCTGTGTAGAATACTGTTAAAGTTCAATCAAACTTCATGAGATAATTCTCATGAATCGGAAGGGTGTAAATATGGAATTTCCAATAAGATGTTTTACGTGTGGTGGGCTAATAGGCCATCTCTACGAGAAGTATAAAGAACTTACAAAAGACAAACCCCAGGCAGATGCATTGGATGCACTAGGGGTAGATAGATATTGTTGCAGAAGAATGTTTATCTCACATGTTGAAACTATAAAGGAGGTTTCAAGATATCCAAGAAGATAGTGATTGCGGATTGTAACAAATTATTTGCTATAATCTGACGGAACATGAGGCTTTAGCCACAAAGGTAGATGATATGACTGAAAAGGAATTGTTGATAAAACAAGAGATTTATTTGGAATCTGGAGTTCATATTGGAACTAAAATAAGGACCCAGGATATGCGTCCATATATATTCAAAAAAAGAGATGATGGGCTTTACATTCTTGATTTAAGAAAAACTGATGAAATGTTACGTGAAGCAGCAAAAAAAATAGCGGAATACAAACCAGAAGATGTTTTAGTAGTTGCATCACGTGCGTACTCAGGAAACCCTGCAATGAAATTTTCAAAATTAGTTAATGTTAGGTTGCTTGCAGGTAGATTTGTACCAGGGACTATGACAAATACAACTTGCAAAAAGTTCACAGAACCAAGTTTGATTATAGTTTGCGACCCAAAAGGAGAACAACAAGCAATAAAAGAAGCAAAAAAAACAAATGTCCCGGTAATAGCACTTTGCGATAGCGATAATGAAACTAAGGGTGTTGACTTGATCATACCAGTAAATAACAAGGGAAAAAAATCTCTTGCTCTTGTATTTTATGTTCTTACAAGAGAATTAATGATGTCACAAGGGGCAATTAAGTCGTATGATGAGTTTAAGCAGGATCTACATTACTTTGAAAAAATGGATTCTGAATAAAGGGTAAATTGACATGGTGGAAAGAACACTTCTCTTATTAAAACCAGATGCACTTCAAAGAGGCTTGATTGGTAGAATAATAGCCCGTTTTGAAAGAAAGGGATTAAAACTAGTTGGAATGAAAATGCTCAAAATGACTCAAGAACTTGCAAAAGAACATTACTCACATCTTGTATCAAAGCCCTTTTATCCTGACCTTGAGAAATTTATGACAAAGGATCCAATTGTAGCTGTTTGTATTGAGGGTAAAAAAGCAGTAGAGGTAGTTAGATTAATTGTTGGCCCAACAGATGCAAAAAAAGCGGACGGAGGAACGATTAGAGGAGATTTCTCAAACTCGACCTCAAGGAATATTATTCATGCATCTGATTCAGTAGAAACTGCAAAAAAAGAGGTTCCTAGATTCTTTAAACAAAATGAACTTTTTGATTATAAATTGGTCATTGCAGACTATTTATTTGCAGCAGATGAATAAACCTTTTTTTCTACTTTTAAACACATTTATAAATAGTTAGGGCGTAATAGAATTATGGCTAGTGGGAACATCTCCGTACTTGTAGAAAGACATGGAACAAGATTTAACTACCTTGATAGAAGACTTAATAGAGCAACAGATAATCAAGAGAAGGGCAAGAGAGTATTAATGAGAGAGCTTGTCAGGTTTGACTTGAGATATGCAACAGAAAAAGGGTATAGTCCTGAGCAAAGAACTGGTTATAGCGATGAACTTAGTCCAAAAGTTCATGCTAAACAACTGGAGCTGGCAGCAATGTCTCAAGAGCTTCGGGTTTTTAATGCATGGAGTATTATTCAATTTTTTAATGGTGGATTGATTGGAACACTTGGTTGTGGATTATATGCTAGTAACAGGTTATACGAATTATTAATTGAGATACAAAATCAATTACCCGAAACAGATAGGTTAGCACTGGATATGAACACTTACAAAATTTACTTAGGAGTAATTAGCGCATTATCATTGGGTGCTATTATTAATAGAGCAATAAATATGATAAAAGCGTATAGGATAAGAAAGGCAACAAAACTTGCTGAGCAAGAAGTTTTGAACTCAATAGACTTTTCAAAAATGGATGAGGATAGGATAGCTGGATTGGTTAGGCAGATAAGAGAAGAAAGGCACCAAGCATATCAAAAGATAGACGAAGAATCATCTTTTATTGATGTGTATATATCATTGTTGTATGATATAAATAGTAATGACCAAGGATCAAGATTAATGTTAAGGGTATTAGCATTAAGAGAAGACCGAAACCTTGGCATTGTACTAGATAATTTATCAATTGACCAAATACAACAACTTAGAGCTGATGTTAAAGAAGCAACAAGTTTTGGAGAGTTAGCAGCAATAGTAAGGAAAATAGAAAATATAGAAGGAATTGAGAGACATCACTCTGAACCTACTTTCTAATCTTCACAAACAACTTTTCAGTTTTTCCATTGCTTCATCTATTTCTCTTTCCGTAACAATATAAGGAGGGATAACCCTAACAGATCTCTTGCCTGCAGGAAGAAAAATAACTCCTTTTCTTAATAGTTTTCCAAGCATATCAGACCTTGTTTTTGAATCCTTAAAATCAAAACCATTCATTAAACCTAATCCTCTTACATTTTCTACTCCAAGCTCAGTTAATCTCTTTCTTAAATATTCTCCCTGTTTTTTAATGTTTGAAAGTAGATTATCTTTCTTAATTATTTGGATTATCGATTTTCCAGTTACCAGATCAACTAATTGGCCACCACCCCATGTTGAAGATATTGCGCCTTCTGTTTGGGGAAACGTTTCCTTTCTAGAAACACAAGCACCTATTTGAAGTGCTTTAGCACATGACATTGCATCCGGAACAATATCATAATTCTGATGAGCCCACCATTTACCTGTTCTACCCATGCCTGATTGGACTTCATCTAGAATTAATGGAATTTTGTATTCTTTTGTAATTTTTCTTAAGCCTTGTATCAATTCTTTTGGTGCAACAGTATATCCTCCTTCTCCTTGAATTGCTTCAATAATTATAAACCCTATTTCTTCAGGCGAGATATCATGATCAAAAATCATTTTCAATTTTTCAATTGCTTCAATAGAATATGGCAATCTTCTTACAGGAATTGTTAAAAGATTTTTTTTATGAATTATTGAAGAATTGGATAATGACATTGCCCCAAGAGTCCTGCCATGAAAAGCATGTTCAAAAGATAGGCCAAACTTTGCAGATGGCCTGCCCATTAAAATAATCTTCATACAGTTCTCAACTGCTTCAGCACCAGAATTAACAAAAAAAGCAGCATTCAACTCATTAGGGGTAATACTCAACAATTCTTCTAAAAGATCAAGATGTTCTTTTATTGCAAAATCAGGAATTGCATATTTCAAAGGAGAACGTCCAACGTAATCCTTAACTAGTTCATTTAGTCCTGGGTGGTTATAACCTAGAGGAACGGTTGCAACCTGGCATCCAAAATCTAAAAATTTGTTTCCATCTAAATCCTGGAAATGGCATCCTTCACCTTTCCCAGATAAAACCATTGGAAATGGAGCCGATACATCACCATTTAATTTCTTAATTCTTTCAAGTATTTGCTTTGATTTTTTACCAGGTAAATCATACATCTTCTTCACCACTTAAAACTTAACTCACATCTATTTGTGCTTTCTGCAATTTTCCAGAATAGTCAAAATAAACGGCCTTTGTTTCCGAAAACTCATTAATACCTTCAATTCCAGCTTCCCTTGTACCGTTTCCAGTTCCCTTAACTCCTCCAAATGGTAAATGGACCTCAGCACCAATAGTACTTGAATTAACATATGTTATTCCGGTATCAACTTTGTTAATAACTTCAAATGCATTTTTCATGTTTTCAGTATAAATTGAGGAACTTAAACCATATTCAACATTATTTGTAATATCTATGGCATCATCAATTGAGTTTGTTTCAATGATAGAAAGAACTGGGCCAAATATCTCTTCCTTGGAGATTCTCATATCTGGAGTAGCATTTGTGAATATTGTCGGATGATAAAAAAATCCTTTTCCTTTTGGTTTTGTTCCACCACAAAGAAGTTTTGCACCTTCTTCTAATCCTATCTTAACATATTTTTCGGTTTTTTGCCTCGCCGTCTCATTGATTAAAGGGCCAACATCTGCTCCTTTAATAACGTAACCTACTTTTATTTGAGTAACTCGTTTTTTTAATAATTCTTCAAATTTTTGTTTAACTTTATTATGAACAATAACCCTACTTGAGGCAGTACACCTTTGTCCTGTTGTACCAAATGCCCCCCATACTACTCCTTCAACAGCTAAATCAAGTTTTGCATCGTCCATGATTATTATTGCGTTCTTTCCTCCTAGTTCCAATCCAACTTTTTTAATTCCGGCTTTCTTGAGTATGTCCTCGCCTGTTGTTTTTGATCCGGTAAAAGAAATTCCGTAAACTTTTTTGTTTGTGATAATTTCGTCTCCAACAACATCTCCTGAACCTGTGACAAAATTAACAACTCCTTTTGGTATTCCTGCTTTCTCAAGAATTTTAACTAATTCAAGTGCACATAGGGGAGTGTCAGAACTTGGTTTGAAAACAATTGTGTTTCCACAAATTAAGGCGGGCGCTAATTTCCATGCAGGAATTGCAACTGGAAAATTCCATGGAGTGATTAGACCAACAACTCCAATTGGTCTTCGTATTGTCATACAAAATTTATCATGCAATTCACTTGTAGTCGTATGGCCAAACAACCTTCTCCCTTCAGCTGCCATATACTCAAAAACATCAATTGCTTCTTGCACATCTCCCAATGCTTCAGGCATTGCTTTGCCCATTTCATTCGCAACTAGTAAACTAAACCTTTGTTTTTCATTTCTCAAAAGTTCTACTACTTTAAAAAGAATTTTGCCCCTTGAAGGAGCTGGTAACGAGCTCCATTTTGGAAATGCTGATTGCGCTGCATCAATTGCTTTTTTTACATCTTCTTTTGTTCCTTTTGGGAATTTTGCAATTGCTTCCTCAGTTGCCGGGTTAACAGTTTCAAAAAATTCATCAGAATTGGAAACTGTCCATTCGCCACCAATAAATAGTTTATTCAACTGCATACCAACGCCCTACAACCTCTTGCTATATCTTATATAAACTATAAAAAGCTTCCTCCAATCGATACAAATATAAAATGATCAATTAAAATAGAATTTCATGATTTTGCCAAAACATCAACTAAAATATGCAGAGCTTCTTGGAAAAATACATGATAGCCAATATCAGCCAGCTGGGATAGATGTCACACTAAAAAGTGTGCATGATTATGCTAATGCTGGAAAAATTGATTTTGATAATTCTGAGAGAAAGATAAGCGATGTGAAAGAATTAGAGTTTAAAAATGATGAAGTGCATTTAGAACAGGGCGCATATAAGGTAATTTTTAATGAGTATGTTAAAATTCCAGATGACTCTGCAGCACTGTGTTTTCCAAGATCATCTTTGTTAAGATGTGGGGTAACACTAGAATGTGCAGTATGGGATCCGGGATATGAAGGAAGAAGTGAAGCACTGTTGCTTGTGAAAAACAGGCATGGTATAATATTGAAAAGAAACGCAAAAATCGGGCAAATGGTTTTTATTAAGTTAGTTGAACCTGTAAAAGAATTATATGAAGGCCAGTATAAAGGGGAAAACAAGTAATTGGGTGTGTAAACTTGATTGAAATAATAGAAAAGGTTTTGAAGAATTTGAATTTCTTGTCATTTATTTATATTGTTATTGTATTTTTTGCATCATACGGCTTGTCAAAAATAGACTATATAAAGAACCTTTTTAGACGGGAAGGTGATGAAGTTGATATACATGACCCTGATAACTTCCATATACTTGATAAGATCTTCTTTGTTGTTGGTATAATATTGATAGTTTACCTTTTAGTAACAGGAAGCGTAGATAAGATAATTAAGTTCCTACGAGCTTACAATATTGTCACAGTCTCATTGTTAATGATTGGGATCCCACTTGTTTTGTTGGTTGTTTTCATAAAAAAGATTGGCAGATTTTTTGAAAATGAACAGGGGTTTTCAAGAATACTTTATGGAATCTTCGTTGAGTTTTGTCTACATGTCTTTTACGCTAGTTTTCTAACTCTTGTGATCCCCTTTGTTCTTTACTTGGTGATTTGAACGAAGAGCACCCAGCAATAAATGACTGGGTTTCATGCTCATTCGTTCAAATATGTGTAAATTCGGCACTTCCTCCCAAGGTTAAACCCATGAGTTTCCGTGCCGAATTTCACATGAAATAGAAGTTAGTGACCAAATGGCAAAAAGATAATAAGGTTAGCAACTAAACAGAATAATGCAAACGTTGGAAGCTATCGTCTCGTTCCTTTTTTTTATTGCAATTATCTCAACAATATCGCTAGAACCATCCCAAATGCATACTGAACTCCAACAATTTGCAATTGCAGATGACATCTGGAAAACACTTGAGGTAAGAGGCAACTTAAGAGATTTTCCCTCTAGGTCATTACAAAAAGATTTAGAAGAAGTAACTAGTTTAACTGATCTTTGTGTTGGTTTTATTGAAGAGGATCTTGCTAGTTGCAGAGATAATGAAGAGAACGCAATATTTATTGAAAAAACAATTGTAACCAAAGGAAAACTGAAGAAAATTACTTTTTTTGTATCAAGAAAAGTTTGAAATATTAGTTCTTAACCGCTTCCCGTTCTAATCTCCTTTTAATTGATTTCAATGCAACAAACGAATCTCTTTCCATCTCATCCAATCTAAAAGAAATTGCGGCTTTGTGCCTTTCAAGCTTGGGCATAAGTATATACTCAAGTGAGTTTACCCTTCGCTTTGTTTTCTCTATTTCTAGAATTAGCCTTTTTATTGCTGTTTCGCTTTCAGCAAGCTTGATTACTAATTGCAAAATTTCATTAAATTTCTGAACTGCGTCATCAATCTTTGCACTAGTGCCAGAGATAGAATAATTAGGCATATCAAAAAAATTATTAAAATCTATTTTAGATTCAATATATGGGATTTTGACACCCATGATGTTAGTGACCTCAACTGAGATGTCAAGCTCTTTTTGTAGATTCAACGAAACATTCTGAAGATGAGGAAGACCATGATAAATTTCTGCAAATGCAACCGACTTATAAGCAGAAGGCATTTGTTCAGTTAACTTAGCACGAAGATCCTGGGATTTTTTTAATATCTTAAAAAACTCCAGGATTAAAGCATCCCTTTTTTGCTTAAGAAGTTTATGGCCTTTTTTAGCCAAGCTGATCTTGTTCTTAACTAAGATTAGCTCCATCCTTGTTGGAATTACCTCATCTGCCATTTAGTTACAACCTCATTTATTCCTCAAATACATCTGAATGTGCTCTTTCTTAACCCTCTTCAATTCAGATTCTGGAATAATACTCAACAAATCCCATGCAATTGAAAGAGTCTTTTCAATGCTTCGATCTTCATATGGCCCTTGTTTAACAAATTGTCGTTCAAATGCATCTGCAAACTTAAGATATCTTCTATCAGTTTCGCTTAATGCCTCTTCACCAACAACTGCACTTAAGCTTCGTAAGTCTCGGCCATTTGCATAAGCAGCATATAATTGATCAGCAACTCCCTTATGATCATCCCTTGTTTTTTCTTTACCAATACCTGAATTCATCAATCTTGATAAAGAAGGAAGTACATCAGAAGGCGGATAAATGTTCTTTCTATGAAGATCTCTGCTCAAAATTATTTGTCCTTCGGTAATGTAACCAGTAAGATCTGGAATTGGATGTGTTTTATCATCACCAGGCATAGTAAGAACAGGTAATTGCGTAACAGTTCCTTTAGCTCCTTTAACCCTTCCAGCTCTTTCGTAAATTGTAGAAAGATCAGTATACATGTAACCTGGGTAACCTCTTCTTCCTGGGACCTCTTGACGAGCTGATGAAACTTCTCTCAATGCTTCACAATAATTAGTCATATCAGTAATAAGTACAAGAATATGCATATCCTGTTCATAGGCTAAATATTCTGCAGTTGTTAATGCTAGTCTTGGAGTAATCAATCTTTCAACAGAAGGGTCATCAGCAAGATT
>DATDTS010000067.1:0-15288 GCA_035290745.1 Candidatus Bilamarchaeaceae archaeon
AAAAGCCTCAATAGGATTTAATCCTGATGCCCGTCTTGCGGGTATAAACCCAGAAAGAACACCAATTCCAAATGAAAAGAAAAGTGCAAATAAGACAAGTTCAATTCTTATAAGATAAGGAACACCGAAATTTCCAATTAACAGTAGGATTAGAATTCCAAGAATTACCCCAATAACTCCACCAACAATTCCCAACAACCCGCTTTCAATTAAGAAAACCTTTAATACATCAGAATTTGTTGCCCCTACTGATTTAAGTATTCCAATTTCCCTTACTCGCTCAATTACAGACATGAACATTGTATTAGAAATTCCAATTCCCCCAACTATCGAAGCAATAAGGGTTATGAGAAATAAAAAAGTAGTAAGAGAATTAAGAAGACCTCCAACAGTTTCATTAACAAAACTTGCAGTAACAACACTAAAATCTTTAGAATCTAGAGAGACTTTATGCCTAGATGCAAGCCTTTCTTCAATATTAGATTTTATGGTATCAATATCCTGGCCTTCATCAATAATAATTGAAATAAAAGAGAGTTCATCTTTTGCTAATTGGTTAGTAAATAAATCCCTTCCATCCTCATAAGGAACATATATGGAAGAATCATCAGCTTGAGAAAAAGTAGAACCGATTTTTTCAAAGATACCAACAACTCTAAACTTCTTATCCCCAATTAGTAGTATACTACCAATAGAAATATCATTCTTACCAAAAATTTCATGTGCAGCATCATATCCTAAAACAACCACCCTTGATTCAGAGCCACGAAAAGTCCTTCCTTCTTCTATTGTATACATGCTCCCCCATATCTCAAAGTAATTAGCATCAGTTCCATAAACAGTAGCAGTAATGGCCTTATCCTTAAAACCAACACTTGCCCTACCATAGACTAATTTGGAAACTAACTTAACACCTGGAATCCCATCAATAACATCAAAATCCTTTTCAAAAAGCTTTCCGCTTGTTGGACCTCTTCCAGATCCAAAAGAAGTAATGGAACTTTCTTCAATATTAATTGGAATAACAAACATCTGATCGCTGCCAAACTGGGAAAGCTCATCAGAAACTTGTTTTTTTACACCTTCTCCAATTGACATGATTATAATTACAGTCATGATCCCGATTACTATCCCTAGAATAGTAAGCCAGGACCGAAGTTTCCTTCTTTTAAGATTCTTTAATGAATATGCAATTGATTGTTGGGTTTTCATTATTCATACCTCAAAGCTTCAACAGGATCCAGTCTAGCGGCTCTTCTTGCTGGGATAGTGCCTGAAACAATTCCAACAAAAGCAGAAAATAAAAGAGCAAATATCAAAAGTGGGATTGACATAACAAATGAAATACCTGCATAGCTATTTATTAGAAATGCAAGTATGTGAGCAACAATAACCCCAAGCACCCCGCCAAAAAAGCCTATCATTGAAGATTCGATAATAAATAATTGTAACAACTCTTGGTCCTTAAGGCCAAGAGACTTTAATAAACCGATTTCTTTCTTTCGTTTAAGAACAGACATAAACATTGAATTTGAGATACCAATACCTCCAACAATAAGGGAAACACCAGCTATTGCTCCAAGAAAGATTGACAAAATCCCGGTAATCTGGTTGATTTGTTCAGTTATAAATTTAGGGGACACTATTCCAAAATCCTTCTCGTCTTCTGAAACATGATGGGAAGATAAAAGAACTGAAGTAATTTCATCCTCAACTTCATCTAAGTCATAAGAGTCTCTGATAGTTATTCTGATAGCGCTAATTTCATTTGGGCTTAATTGGTCTTCAAATAGCTTCTCAGCTTGATTAAATTGAATGAAAAAAACATTATCAAGTTGAGCAAAAGAGTTTCCAGTTTTCCTTAGTATTCCAACAACTTTATACTCTTCATCTGCTATTTTAACTATGCTTCCTAATTCTATTTTCTTATCAAAACCATCATTTGCAATATCTGCACCAACAACAACTGATTTCTTGTCAGATGATAACAAAAATCTTCCAGATTCTATTTCCAATGATCCAACAGTATTTGAAAAAATTTCAGGGTCAATGCCATAAACAGACGCTGTAATATCCTTATTTTTATAATTAACAAAAGACCTGCCAATTATAACCTTTGCAATTGAATCAATTGCGCTAATACGTTTAAGCCTATCAAAATCTTTTTGAAAAAGTTTTCCACTTGTTGGCAGAAAAGAAGAGGCACCTTGAAAACCTGACGAAACATCAGTAGGTACCACCATAAATGTCCTTGGACCAAAGCTGTCCAACTGAGAGGTTATGTCGCTTTTTAGACCTTCAACCAAACCAACAAGTGTAACTATTGAGCTTATCCCAACAATTATTCCAAGGATTGTTAACCAGGACTGGACGCCCCTATAGGTTAGGTTTTTATATGCATGAAAAAACATTGAAATTGTTTTCATTACCTCACTTTTTCCTGAATCTGAAATACCAAACAATCAATGCCATAACTATAATCAAAGCAAGATAAAGAAAAGGCCCTTCTTCCTTTATTTGTGCCGGATTAATCAGGATTTCAGCCTGTATTTCTTTAGAACTCCACTCCCCTGAATTATCCCTATACCGAACATTCATCGTCAAATTGTGACTACCGGGTTCAACATCCTTCACTTTAACCTTAAATTGAACTGTACTAAAGTCATCCTGATTTAAGCTTCCTATGTATTCTTTGTTTTGAATATCGAGCAATTCAAGCGAATCAGATGAAAAAGAGACTTCTACATTATCAATAGGGTAAGAACCTATGTTTGACACAAGAATGGAAAGGGTATGCTCCTGGCCAACCATAAGCGGAGTTGGTTTTGCTTCAAGATAAATCCCGACATCAGCATCAGAAAGTATCTTTACAGGTACAGAAATTACCTGTGTTTTTTCAACTTCGCCTTCAAACCAATTAACACTCATCTGAACATCATTGACACCTGGAGACAGTTCTGGAACAACTTTTAATGAAATTTCTTTCTGCTCTTTTTCATCAAGATCTCCTAGCTGTATCTCATTTATTTGTTTTAGTTTAAGATTTGCATCATTTACAAAGAGCCTGACGTCATAGATTTTATTCCCATTATTTATTATTAAAAGATTCAAATCTCCTTCTTGTCTTGTAATTAAAGGATCTTTTTGGGATATGTCTAGATTAAGCTTCTCTTTTTTTACACTTAAGCGTAGGGTTCTTTGTTCTGTTTGAGTTTTGCCAAGAGCATCCTGGTAAGTAATAGAAAAATTAACATCATTAGGTCCTTCAGAAGCACTTCTTGAGTCTAAGATAACATCAAATGATACAGAATTTACTATTTCATCTATAAATATTTCATCTGACCCAGATAAAGCAAAATGATCACTTGGGACTGTAATCCTCAGATCTTTTGCCGGACCACCATTATTTCTAAGTGTCAAAGTTAGTTTCTGAACTCCTGAGATTATATCTTCTTGTGATGAAAGAGAAAAGAGGGGTGCTTTTACTACTGAGATTGGGATGTAGGAGGATACAAAAAATGACTTTGAAGGACTGGAAGACGTAGATTCAGAAAAAGCATTAGCCCTAACTTCTAAAACGTAAATCTGATTTGTCACATTTGTTTTAACTTTAAATGGTATGGATATTGTGCTTGAGGTAGATGCATCAAGATCACCGATAAAAACTTCATCATCAATAATTATTGCAGAAGGTGGGTAGATAGAAAGCTTAACTCCTACAAGATTGTCCGTAATTGCACTACCAGTATTCGTGTTTGAGATAGTCAATGTAAGGACACCTGATGAACCAGGTTCAGAATAATCATCCGAGAGCTCAAAGTTGGTTAACGAAAGACCTGAAGAAAATAAAAATCCAATTAAAAACAAAAACACTAATATTTTTTTCATAGTTTAACCTCCTACCATCCTACCATCCAAAAGCCTAATTGTTTTTTTTGTTATTTGGGTTATAGAAATATCATGTGTTATGATTATTATTGTTTTTCCTTTTTTATTCAAACCTTCAAATATTTTTAAGATTTGTGATCCTGTTTTGCTATCTAGGTTACCAGTTGGCTCGTCAGCTAGGATTAATTCCGGATTATTGATCAAGGCCCTTGCAATGGCAACCCGTTGTTTCTCTCCGCCGCTTAATTGTGAGGGGTAATGATGCATCCTTGAGCCAAGACCAACATCGTGTAATAAATCTTCAGCAACTTTATTTGGATCAGAATGTTTCTCACAAACCAAAGAAGGAAGAGTAACGTTCTCTAATGCAGTAAGGCTAGGAATAAGATTAAATGTCTGAAAAACGAATCCAATTTTTTGTCCCCTGATTCTAGATTTTTTTTCATCAGAGAAAGAGTTTGCATTAAGACCATCAATAAGTACACTACCAGAAGTTGGAGTATCCAATAACCCTAGTATGTGTAATAATGTACTTTTCCCGCATCCAGATGGACCCAAAATAGTAATAAAATCACCATTACAAACTGACAAAGAAAGGTTATCAAGAGCATTAAGATCTCTCTCACCTGTCCGATAGGTTTTGATGACGTTTTTAAGTTCTACAAGGGCATTGCGTATCATCTTATCATCTCTTTTAGAAATTCACCAAATAAACCTGAAAAAAGGTTCTTTCCATTTTTCAGCTTATTTTTGCCTTTTGATGTTAAGCGATATATCTTCTTTATTCTCCTGCCGTCTTTTTCTTCTTTTTGGGAAATAAGATCTTCAGCAAGCATTTGGTTAAGTAATGGGTACAATCTGCTTGCACTTGCCGGAATCCCCTCACTCTGTAGCCACTTTATAAGTTCATAACCATGGACTTTTCTTTTGCTTATCAACCAGAGTACAAAAAGTGACATTCTTTTGAACATCTCAGATGGAACGTGTTTGAAGTTTTTCAAAATATCACTTATCTCAATTTTTGGTGATATATCCATTTTTAGATATATACATTTAAAAATATATTGAAGGAGAAGCGGACATTGGGTGAAAGCTGGCTGCGAACATTTTTATATACTATGATTATTATAGTTACTAAGATAAACTAAATAGAATATAAAAAATAAGAAACCAAAGTGTCTTGTTTTGGGTTTTATAATGACAACATTAGATAAAGCGATAATTGCGTCTTACGAAAAATCGGGAAAAAGATTCGAACTATATGTTGATCCAGACCAAACCTATGCATATTTGGAAGGAAGAAAACCAGATCTGAAGAATATGCTGGTTGCTGAGGAAGTTTACAGCGATGCAAAAAAGGGAGAAAGGGCAAAGACAGGCGATATAGAAAAAGTACTTGGCACAACAGACATTATGAAAATACTTGAATTCATATTAAAAAACGGAGAAGTACAGTTAACAACTGAACAAAGAAAAAAGAAAGTTGAAGAAAAGAGAAAACAAATAATTGAGATATTAACTAGGGAATCTATTGATCCACGAACAAAAGCTCCGCACACACAATTAAGAATTGAAAACGCACTTGAACAGGTTAAGATTACAATAGATCCATGGAAAAATGCACGTGAGCAGATTCCGGATATTTTGAAGGAATTAAGACTAATAATTCCAATGAAATTTGAAAAAGTAAAGATTGCAGTGAAAATTTCTGCAATTCATGCACATCGCTGTTATGGAACCCTTAAAAACTATGGGATAACCAAAGAACAGTGGACCAATGATGGCAGCCTTATTGCAGTTGTTGAAATCTTTGGGGGGATCCAAGGAGAGTTTTATGATAAACTCAATAAATTAACAGGCGGAAGTGTTGAAACAAAAATTATAGAATGATTTGAATCGCAAAGCGATTCAAATATTTGAAATGCATTGCATTTCAAATGAACTTTTTTTCTAAAAAAGTTTAATCAAAAAATATGAAATACTAAAAAGGTGATTAGAAAATGAAAAAGATTGTAATACCGGGGGATATAATAACAAGTACAGAAATGAATATTCCAAATACCTATAATGAGAATGGAGTTACATATGCCACAACTATCGGAATGGTGGATGAGACAGGAAGATATGTACCGCTTAGAACAATATACGCTCCAAGATCAGAGGATATAGTTATTGGTATTGTTGTTGGAGTTAGATCAGCAGGTTATTCTGTTGATTTGGGAATATCAAATTATGGTTTTATACCGTCAAGATTCTTGAAAAGAAAACTTTCTTTAGGAGATTTTGTTGTTGCAAACATTAGGACAATTGCGGACAATGGTGATATTGATCTTGGCGATGTAAGAAAATTACCAGATGGAAAAATGGTAGAATTCCCAACTGCAAAAATCGCGAGATTGATTGGAAGACAAAGCAGTATGCTAAATTTGATAAAAGAAGCAATTGGCGGGGATGTAGTTGTAGGCAATAACGGATATATTTGGGTTAGCGAAGAAAGCAATATACCATTGTTTATGAAAGCAGTTGATTTGGTTATAGAAAGGGCGCATACTTCTGGATTAACGGATCAAATTTCGGAATTACTTAAAAAAAGGTGAAATTATGGGAGAACATTCAGATAAAAAATTAATTATTGATGGGAAAAGGGTCGATGGTAGAAAACCAGACGAGAGTAGGCCAATGAGAATACAAGCAGGCGTACTGAAAAACGCAAGAGGTTCTGCACTGATAGAGTGGGGATTAAACAAAGTAATTGCCGGGGTTTATGGTCCAAGAGAGTGTATACCAAAGCATGGCGCAAACCCACACAAAGCGATTATAAAGGTTAAATATGCAATGACACCTTTTGCATCTAAAGAAGAGCATGGGAGGGCAGGACCTTCAAGAAGAAGTTCTGAGATTTCAAAGGTGATCAGGGGCGTTTTTGAACAGGTTATAGAAGTTGAGAGATACCCAAAAACACAAATAGACATACACCTTGAGGTGCTCCAGGCCCATGGAGGAACCAGGGTAACTGCTATTAATGCAGGGATAGTTGCCCTTGCTGAAGCAGGAATTCCAATGAAGGATATGGTTTTCGCAATAGCAGGTGGGAAAGCAGAGGGTAATATCATTCTTGATTTGAGTAAGGATGAAGATAACTTTGGACAGTCTGATACTGCAATTTGTATGAGCCATAGAAATAAGGATATTTTATTGTTACAGATGGATGGTTTGCTGACTAAAGATGAGATAAGCAAGATCTTTGAAATGTCTGAAAAAGCAGGAGAGGAAATCCATGAAAAACAGAAACAAGCACTTTCAGATATCTATGGAGAAAAAGAACAGAAAGTTGAATGGTGATTTATATGGATGAATTAACAGAATTAATATTAACTGAAAATAGAAGGAAGACGATTATCTCCAGTTTAGAAAAAGGAGTAAGACTTGATGGTAGAAAAGCTGATGAAGTAAGGGAAATAAAAATAAAAACAGATGTAATGCCACATGCAGAAGGTTCTGCCTTAGTAGAATTGGGAGATACCAAAGTACTGGCCACATATAAGATTACAATAGACAAACCTTTCCCTGATCGACTAAATGAGGGGATATTTATGTTTAACTCTGAATTTGTCCCACTTGCACATCCAAGTTTTGAATCAGGGCCACCTAACGAAGAATCAATTGAATTATCAAGAGTTGTTGATAGAGGAATCAGAAGTGCCGAATGTATTGATGTAGAATCTCTCTTTATTGAGGAGGGGAAGGTACTAGCTGTGTTTGGGGACTTATGGGTTTTGGATCATAATGGGAATTTGTTTGATTGTGCTTCTATTGCAGCGATAAGTGCGCTTATTAACACTAAAATTCCAGAAATAAAAGATGGCGAGTTAGTAAGAGACGGCAAAGGGAAAAACATCGAGCCAAAAGTGCTTCCAGTATCTGTTTCATTTGTTAAAATAGGAAAATATTGGCTAATTGACCCAAGCTATGAAGAGGAATTAAGCGCAGATGCTTGCATAACCATTACAACAACTGAAGAACACATTTGTTCAATACAAAAGAGATGGGGAGCATTGAGCAAAGAAGAACTGATGGATTTGATTGATATATCCTTCAAAACAGGAAATGATATAAGAAGACTTCTTTACTAATTTTTTATTATTTTTATTGTTTTCTTATAAAAGAGTAAGAATTAAAAAACCAAAAGAGAATAGATTGCATGGAATTTTTAGATCAGGTTATCGAACGTTTTATTTCTCTTGTGCAGGCTCCTTTTACCAATGAGGTAATGCTTTGGTCAGCAATCCCGTTAGTTCTTGCAACTCTTTTCATGACACTTTATTTTGGAAAATACGGCAAAGAAGAGCTAAACTGGGATAGTGCATTTGGCAATACTATGGTTTTTCTCTTTGTTTCTATTGATTTGCTGCGTCATATATATTACACCCATGGAGAGGGCTCTTTTGAGATTCTCTTTTCAAACACGTTTTATGCTTCGATAGCTATTAGTCTTGGTATTGTCGGTGTTTTATTGATGATAGTAACTTATTACCATCTCCTGCCAAAAAAATTAGCACTCTTTCTATTTTCAGCAGCACCAGTAAACGTTTGTGTTTATGTCCTTATGACTATCGTTTACAACAACGTGTCCCCAGACCTCGTAACTCTTGTTGCGGGGTTGTTGCTGTTCGGAATCATATTCGGAGTCCTTAAGGGGTTACAGCTTTTAGAACATATGGCAAGCAAACCAGAAGGATTAAGCTTATCACCAGAAGAAAACCTTGAAGACAGATACCTAAAACAGTTAAAAGAAAAGAATAAGAAAATATTAGAAGGAAAGAAAAAAATTTCACAAGAAATAGAAGAAGAGGTTAAACCCCAAAAACCTGTTAAACCTAATGTTTGAGCAACACTCTTAAATGCTTATTGTAACATACTTATTCAATATGTTTAAAAGAAAAAGGAGAGGTAAGGATCAGGGATATGAAAGATTCAGAAAACAAGAATTAAAAGAAAGATTATTAAAAAATATGAATGTTCTAGTTTTTTACTTTAATGCACAAACTGGAGGTACGATCACCTCTGTCGGTCCAATTGCTCATTTGGTGCAAAAGAGTCTTGAAAAAAAGGTGAAGGGCATTGAAATAAAGGCATTCTCTCATTTTGCTGAGATAAGACTGACGGATCAGAATCCAGATATTTGTATAATAATTTCAAATACAGGGGATCTGAGAGAAGGATTTTATGATTCAATGGACAGAATAAGAAGCCAAAGAAGAGGGATATACGTTGTTTTTATATCATCTGTTGAATTTTTAGAAGTAACGGCCCCTGATCTTTTGGTAAAACCAGATATGGTAAGGGAAGAATTGGAAACACAACTCAGAGAGATGCTAACAAAGGAACCTATAGGTCCTGATATTAAAGGGCCAAAATAAGGGCTTTTAAAACTTTCCTATTTATATATGTAGATTATTTTCGGTGAGATGAAATGAGGACAAGTAAATATGGTGCAAAAAACAGGAAAAAAGTGGATAGTACATATAAATCAAAAAAAACACTTTATGAATGCAGAGACTGTAAAAAGAAAAAAGTAGCTTCAAATCAATCATTTTCAGTATGGAGATGTAGATCCTGTGGAAAGGTTTATGCAGGTGGGGCTTACACTTTTAGGACATCTTCTGGAATAGTTTGTGATAGACTTATGAAAGAATATGAAAAAACAGGATAAAATGGTGATATAGATGGTAGAATATAGAGATTTAAAAACTGGAACGGTTATCACTATTGAAACAGATAAGAAATTCCAATTTCCACCAACAGGAGCAAGAATGTTGTTGAAAACAAGGCCTCCGATATCAAAAGAAGTTAGCACAGATTAGTTTTGATCTTTGTTGTGGCATTGTTAAAACACTTCTGGTTTTCATATGTTAACTACAAGCAGATATCCTTCTTCCAAAACTAAGATATTTGCAAAAAATCTTGCAGGGACAATTGGAACCTTATACTCAGCAAGGGGGAAAAAATCAGTTGAATCAATAATTCAATTGGCACGCAAAAAAGGGGAAGAAAGAATATGTATCGTTGTTGAAAACAACAAAAAACCCCAGAAAATAATGTTTATTAAGGTAAATGAGGATGCAACATGGGCTTGGCTGCCTGGAGAAATTGAGATAAATGGGGCATAAAGCTGTTTTGTCACTTGAATTTGATGATTTAAAATCACTTGATTCTGCACTTTTAGCTTTAAATAATGAAAAAGATTTGGGCCGTACAAAATCTCTTCTTTCCAAAAATGGCAGTAAACTAATGATAGAGATTAACTCAAATGACGCAACAGCTCTTCGCGCAGCTTTAAATTCTTATTTACGTTATATACAAGTAATAGAAAATATGAGGTGTATAGATGGTTAAATCATTGGACCCAGAATTAGAAAAAAAATTGATTGAATATGAAAACGGAGAAAAACAATTGCAGATGATATTATTACAAAAACATCAACTCCAATTACAAAATAATGAGATAAATTTAGCACAAGAAGAACTAAAAAAAGCAAGAGGAGATGTATACAAGTCAGTTGGCTCAATAATGGTAAGAAGTACAAGGGAAGATGCAGAACAGGATCTCAAAGAAAAGAAAGAGCTGTTTGACTTGCGTTTGAATACATTAAATAAGCAAGAGGAAAAGTTAAGAGAAACATTAGGTATGCTGCAGAAAGATTTACAAGCTCAGATGTCAAAAAAATGATATAATGGACTTCTATCAGTTTTACAATAAAAATAAAGAAAGGAAATTTGCCATTTGTAGCCATATGAAAGCTGACGTTGACGCTATTGCATCTTCATTTGCGCTTTCAAAAATATTTCCTAATTCAGTACTTTGTAGTTTAGATGAAATGAACTTAGGTGCAAAATTGCTTTCTGAGAAGGCAGGTATTAAAACAGAGCCTATTGAAAACCTGAATCCAAAGAATTTTGATGGCCTTATTATAACAGATACCTCCAGCTATACCCTTCTTCCGGAGGCAAAAAAATGGAAAATTGCATGCATAGTTGACCACCATAGAAAAGAAGGAAGGGACATGAATTCAGATTGCATGGCAATCGATGAGGAATCACCTTCGTGTGCTGAAATAATAACAAAATTGATAAAAGAGCAAGGACTAGAAATTACAAAGGATATGGCATTTGCACTTGCTGTTGCCGTAATTGCGGATGGTGCGCGCTTTAAATCAGCAAGGAAAGAAACATTTGCTACATTATCTTATCTTATGGGACTTTGCCATGCTGAATATAATGAGCTACTTTATTACGCTGAGCCTCCTCAAGAGATCGAAGGCAGGATGGAGATACTGAAAACATTGAAAAAAACCGAGATTATAACTTGTGGTACTTATCTCGTCGTAACAAGCATTGCTGAAAACAAAGAAAGTGATGCTGCATCAATTCTTGCCGACATAGCAGATGCTGCATTTATAGCCTCATGGAAAAAAGACAAAAAGGAAACACGTGTTTCTGCAAGGGGTAACAAAACACTTCCAATCAAATTAAATGAGATTATGAAACAAGTTGGTACTTCACTTGGAGGGGATGGTGGAGGCCACTATAAAGCTGCTGGGGCTTCATGTAAAGCAAAGCCAAAAGAAGTTTTGGAAAAATGCATTGACGTTTTTATGACAAAACTATAATTGGTTAATCTTATATCTTCGTACCAAAGTTGATAGAATTGTGTAAAACTGGGTCGCCAATAACGACCAGATGCTCCATGGCTGATAGTATAACTCAGGGGGCTATTTTATACTTCGTGCCAAATTTGATAGAATTGTGTAAAGTTCAGAGAATAATAAACTTCTAAAACAGTTCTTCTCATAGCTTTATTTGTGTATGTATGGATACTGATCACAGCGAATACTTAACCCGAAAAGTCAGAATAGATATTCTTCTAAAGGAGCAGGGTTGGGTAGTTGGAGATCGCTCAAGAGTTATAGAAGAAGTTGATAGCAAACAATCTGATTTCAGTGCAAAAGATTACAAAGTACGAGATGAAACTTTCCAACAACCAGGAGAACATAGATATATTGATTATCTTATTCTGGATAGAAACGGTGAACCACTCGCAGTTATTGAGGCTAAAAAATCCGGTAGAGATCCGATTGCAGGACAAAAACAAGCTGAAGACTATCTAAAGGACATAAAAGGAAAATACAAACGTGATGTTTTTATTTATCTTAGCAATGGCTATGAAATTTGGTTTTGGAATTATGGCCATAGTGGATTACGCCAAGTTAGATCTTTCCATAGCAGAGAGGATCTGGAAAAATTCCGCTTTCAGAATTCAGAAAAAAGAAAATTCCACGAAGCTCCAATAAAAAGAGAAATCATAAACCGTCCATACCAAATTGAAGCAGTTAAACGAGTTCAAGAAGGTATGGACAAAGAGAAAAGAAAATTCCTTATAGTCATGGCCACTGGAACAGGTAAAACCCGCGTCTCCATGGCCATCATAGATACGTTACTCCAGACCAATCGAATAAAGAATGTTCTTTTCCTCGCTGATAGAAGGGCGCTAAGAGATCAAGCATATGGGAGTAAAGGTTTCAAAGCATTTTTCCCAAATGAAGCCAAATCAAAGATTCTTTCCGGAACTATAGATAAAAGTGCAAGACTTTTTGTTTCTACAATACAAACTCTTGCAGAGATTTACCAGGAGAAAGATGAAAATGGACAAAACAAGATTTCTCCGGGCTTCTTTGATTTGATAGTTTCAGATGAAGCGCATAGGTCAATATATAATAAATGGAAGGGGGTCTTTACATATTTTGATTGCTATCAAGTGGGTTTAACCGCAACCCCTGCCGAAGAGATAGAAAGGGATACGTTTAGGTTCTTTGAATGTGAAGATAACGCTCCAACCTTCAATTATAGTTTTGACGAAGCTGTCAAGGACGGTTGGCTTGTTGATTTTAGAGTCCAAAAGGCAAGAACACATTTCCAAATTAAGGGAATCACACAAACAGATATACCTACCGAATTGAAAGAAAAACTTATAGCTGAAGAAGGTCTTGACGAAGGAGAACTAAACTGGGATGGATCAGAACTAGAGAAAAAAGTCGCTACGAAAGGAACGAGCGAAGCGATTGCTAAAGAATTCATGGAAAATTGTTTAACTGATGAAAGTGGAACTCTACCAGCTAAAAGCATCATCTTTGCTATTTCACATAAGCACGCTAAACGAATATGGGAAGCATTCGAACGACTTTATCCTCAGTATAAAGGAAAACTTGTTCAAATAATTGATTATCAAATGGAACGTTCTGATGAACTACTAAAACAATTCACTGATGAAAAATGGCCAAGAATAGCGATTTCAGTTGATATGCTCGATACTGGTGTAGATGTTCCAGAAGTTTGCAACTTAGTCTTTGCTAAACCAGTATTTTCTAAAATAAAATTTTGGCAGATGGTAGGACGAGGAAGCAGAAACGATGAAACTTGTAAGCATAAGGATTGGATTCCAGACGCTAAAAAAGACTATTTCCTGATATTTGATTTCTGGACTAATTTTGAATATTTCAAAATGAACCCCGAGGGAAAGAAAACCCAAAATTCTGAAGCAATTACAACTAGGATATTTAGAGCTCGTTTAGACCAATATAAACTATTATCAAAAACCAAAAATACAGAATTATTGGAAAAAGTAAAGAAAAGAATAATTGATAATGTCAAATCTCTCCCTGTTGATTCTGCTAGCTTAAGAGATCACAGCCAAACCTTGGAAAAAGTACTGGATAATACTTTCTGGGAAAATGTTGGCCTTGACCAATACGAATATCTACGAAAAAAGGTTTCTCCGTTAATGCGATTTATGCCAGATGTTAACCTAGATAAAGCTTCCTTTGAAATGAAAGTCGAGAAACTACGTCTTGCAATTCTAGAGAAAGATGAAAAGGCACTTGAAAGGGGAAAAGAAGGTATTGGAGAAAAGTTGAATTGCCTTCCAACAACAATTAGGCAAGTCAAAGCAAAAGAAAAGGAACTCAAAAGAGTTTTAGCTCCGTCATTCTGGAAAAATCCCACAATGGAAGATGCGGATATGCTTGAAACTGAATTTATGGATCTGATGCAATTTGCACGTTCTGAAGCATTTGAGCCAATTGTTCTTGATATTGATGATGTAGTTGAGGAAAGGGATTGGATAGAATATGGGCCAGAGGGTGAAGGGGATTACGTAAAAAATTATCGTGGCAAAGTTGAAAAGAAAATAAAAGAACTTGCTGAAAAACATCCAACAATTCAGAAAATTAAGAAGGATAAAATTATTACCGAAAATGACCTGAAAGAGTTAGAAAAAACACTTAACGGACCAGACTTATACATAACTGAAGAAGCATTGAGAAAACTCTACGCAAAAAATCGTGGCTCATTAGTCCAATTTGTAAAGATAGTAATCGGTCTTTACCAGTTCCCAGATTCCAAGAAACGAATTGAAGAAGCATTCAAAGCTTATGCTGTTGAGAAGAATTACTTAAATGCCGACCAGGTTAATTTCCTCAGAACCTTACAAACTGTTTTCACAAGCAAAGAACATATTGAAATGACTGACTTTTATGAACCACCGTTCACTAACCTTGGAACTAATGTCCCAAGTCCTTTGTTCAACAAGACTGAACTTCAGGACATGCTCCAATTCTGTGAAAAAATAGAATTAGAGGTATTCCATAGTGCATAAAGTCTACTCAGGTAGACCAAAAAGTATTAATATTAGCACGTTAATAACCAATTATGGTCGAATTTATTGTTGTAAGCTCAAAAATTCCGAGAGAACTACATACACAGCTTTTACACTACTGTGAACGTGAAGGCATAAAACCGTCAAAATTTATACATGATTTATTACAAGAAAACGTTTCCAGTGTCGTGCCAATTCATAAGGCAGGTATCAATAAACTGACCTATTATAAAAAAACTGATTCGTTTTCTTGGGCAATAGTAAATGATGATGGTACCGAAGTCCACATATCTAATAATTTATCTCCGTATTTTTTAGATAATTTACGTTCCGAGCTTGCTTCTGCTCTTTCAACAAGATCAGAATATATAAAAAAGAAGAACCCGCGTTCAGTTCTTGCGCCTGCTCGAATGAAAAAACTAAAAATGGTGAAAAAACATGCTAGAAGCTAAACTTAAAACTGCAATTAACAAACTTTGGGATAAATTTTGGTCTGGAGGAATAGCCAATCCATTGGTAGCAATTGAACAGGTTTCTTATCTAATTTTCATGAAACGACTGGAAGATTTAGATAAAAAACATTCTGAGAGAGCCACTGCCAGAGGAGAAAAATATGAATCTATTTTTTCTGGTCATGAAAATTGTCGTTGGTCTAGTTGGAAACATTATAATGCAGAGAAGATGCTAAA
>DATDTS010000068.1:0-41683 GCA_035290745.1 Candidatus Bilamarchaeaceae archaeon
GGATCATTAAGAGGAAAATAAGCTAAGACCGCAATCGTCCCAAGGATGACAATGAGTATAAATAAAAACTTAAAGCCTTTTGGATTTTCTTCACCCTTTTCCTCACATTTACATATTTCTTGTTCACATGTAGGACATTCATCTCCCTCAGTTGGAGATTTAGCTTTAGAACTAGTAAATGCTTTTTCAATAACTTCATCAACAGATTTTTCCATTTCAACGGGTTTTTGAACTGAAACAACAGATTTCACTTTTGTCTTTTTTGCAGTAGATTTCTTTTTGGATCCTTTTTGAGATGTTTTTTTAGCTGCCATGTAAAACTATCAAAAATGATATTTATAAAGGTTAGGGTTTTTCCCAATCATTTTTTATGAAAAGGGAGGTAGTTTGCTTCCAAGAATTGTCTTACAAAAACAATATATCTTGCAGGAACCTTTACTCTTCTTAACCCAGCTTCTAGAATTGTGATTTCGTCTTCTCCAAAAGACTTCAAAACAAGAAGAGTAAAAAAATAAACAAGCGCAGAGAAAGCGAATAAAATCAGAAAGAGGACAAGTTTTGTGGCTTTTTGAGCCACTTCATCCAAAAGCTGTCCTTGAGAAGAACCGATTTGGATATTAAACACAATTTTGTCTATTACAGAGAGAATAGGTCCGTATAAGAAAAAAAGTATAAAAAACGCAAATAATCCTGCAATTAAAGGCTTGAAAATTTCTTTTGGGAATTTAAAATTAAGTATTTTTCTGGAATAGTACCAAGCTAAAAGACTTCCAACCAGAAATGCAATCAGTGATGCAATTGCCGCACCGTCAATTCCAAATTTAGGGATAAATATTGCATTCAAAAGGATGTTGGAAGTAGTAACTGCTAATGCGATTTTTAATTCAATGTCCAAACGTCTCATTGCTGCAAATACTGAGTTCAGGAAAAAGAAAACTGCTTGTATTGACAAACCAAAAACAAACAAAATTAACACCAAACTTCCTTTTTTATATACTGGGCCATAAAATAGATTTAATAGATCCCCTCCGAACAAAAACATCATTAAAATAATCGGAATCGATGACATTATGGTCCACTTCATAGAGACAACTATAGTTTTATTGAGTTCATTTATTTCACCCTTACCGTATAACCCAGAGACTATCGGAAAAAACATACCTGAAATTGCACTAGCAAAAATAAGTGTCAAATTAGCTAAACTTATAGCAAAAGCATAAACCGCAACATCGCCTATTGTGTCTGTTAAAAAATAACCTATCATTATTTTATCAATAGATTGAACTAAAGTCCAAAGAAAACCAACCATTGTCATTACCATTCCAAATGAAACAAGTTCTTTTGTTAAACTAAAGAAACCTGGTACGTCTTTCTCTACTTTTAGTTTTTTCCAACCTTTTAATTCCAAAAATATAAAATAAAAACCAAAAGGTATTACAAGTAAAAAGGAAAGTAGAAAAGAAATGGAAAGGGATTCAACACTAAAACCAAAAGCATAAAATGCAATAACAGTCAAGACTAATTTAAGAAATGCTTGAGATACCGTAAGGAACTGAGTTTCTCTAATTTTATCCCTACCAAACAGAACAATATGATTAAGATCGTCAATTTCTTTGAGGAACAACCAGATAGACATCATTTCTAAAATTGGTTTAACAGCTGGATTGCCAAGGAGATCTGAGAGAGGACCCGCAATTAAAAAAACAATAATAAAAAATAAGAAAGTAGAGGTGATACCGCCAAAATATCCTAATTTTATTGTTTTCTTTAATTTTCCTATTTCTTCCCTGGCAGAAAGGTATGGAACATACCTACTTAAAGAAGAAACTAAACCAAAATCACTGAATAAGTAAAAGATACTTAAAATGCTTAAAACAAAATAGAATGAACCAATTTGATCCTCTGTTAAAAGCCGTGCAATAATAACCGTATACAAAAAAGATAGTAATTTGGTAGCAATTTGACTAGCAAGTATCCAAAATGAACCCTTCACTAATCTGGATCTATGCTTCATCGAAAATAGATCTCCTTCTAATCTTTAATATCTTTTGAATATTTTTCTGACTCAACATAAACTATCTTGCTTCCACCGTTTGAGAAGTTAAACCCGATCTCTTTAAGAGGTCTAAGCGCAGATTTCACAGCTGCCTGTTTTTCTTCTTCACAATAAAACATCAAGAAGCCTCCGCCACCTGCACCAAGAACCTTACCGCCTTTTGCACCAGCACCTAAAGCCAAAGAATAATAATTGTCAATCAAATCATTAGAGATCCCTTGTGCAAGAGATTTTTTTGCAAGCCATGATTCATGAAGAAGATCGCCGAATGATTCAAATCTATTATGCAACAACTCTGAATAAGCTTTTTCTGCTATTGACTTCATTTTGTGCAATGTATCAATCTTTTTCTCAGTATCTCTTTTCTGATGCTTCAATATTTGACTTGCTTTTCGATTTAGGCCAGTATAAAAGAAAAGTAACTTTTTATTAAGAGATTCAAGAGTATTTGGAGAAGTTTTTAGTGGATTAATCTCTACTTTTCCTCCTTTATAAAATTTTATTAAATTAAAACCACCATAGGCAGCACAATATTGATCCTGCTTTCCTATCGGCTCTTTTAATGTATCTATCTCTATTTTACAGGAATTTTCAGCAAGAATTTTTGCAGAAGCATCAGTTCCGATATATTTGTACAATGCATTCAAAACCCCAACCAAAAAACTACTGGAAGACCCTAATCCAGTACCATAAGCAGGAATATCGGCCAATGAACCGATTTCTACTCCACCTTTTATATTCAAAAATTTAAGAGATTCTCTTATGGTTGGGTGAAGGATTTGATCAACCGAATCAACAATTTCACTTAATCTATATTTTAAAAAAATTTTATTATCAAAGCTTCTCTTGTTCAAAACAACATAGACATACTGATCAATTGAAGTACTAAGTACACACCCATAATCATATTCATAATAAGCCGCAAGATCTGTACCGCCACCAAAAAAAGAAACACGCAAAGGAGTTCTTGATAGAATCATAACACCACAATACTTACTTTGATCCTTGTTTTCTGATTAACTCAATTAGATAAACTTTTAGCAAATGACCTATTACCCAATGTAAATCTTCTGCAATTTCCATTGAATTTGTTTTACCTACTATAACATAATTTGCAAGATCCTTTAATTTACCACCGTTAAAAGCAGTTAACCCAACTGTAATTGCATGTTTAGAATTCGCGTATTTGATAGCTTCCAAAACATTTTTTGAGTTTCCACTTCCACTAAACCCTATGACAACATCGCCTTCTTCTAAAAAGTTCTTTAATTGCTCAACAAATATTGACTCATAAGAAGAATCATTAGCCCAAGCGGTAATGAGTGGAACATTATTTACTAATGAATAGATTTTGAGAGAAAGCCCTTCTAAAGAACTAGTTTTTGAAAGATCTGCTGCAAGGTGCAAAGAGTTTGTTGCACTATCGCCATTTCCAAAGACATAAACCCTTTTACCAGATTTCGCAGCAGTAAAAAGAATTTCTGCGATTTTAACTACTTGATTTAAGTCCAATGATTCGAGAACTTCGTGCAAATCAAGAAGATAATCTTTCAAACAGTTTTTTGATAACATTTATTCACCATTAGATTTAGCCGACTGGTACCTATCACGAGTACCAAGATCCATAACTTTTTCATCTGTCAAATACGCATAGAGCGATTCGCCAGACGATATAATTTTTGGGATTATTTCTTTATCTAACATAGACTTTCCTTGAGGTAAATATTTAAAGATAGTTGGTTTGAAGCAATAAACACCTGCATTAGCCAAATTCGTGAATTTCTGACCTTTTTTTGGTTTTCCGAGAAATTTTACAATTTTTTGGCTTTTATCAACTTCTAGAATATCAGAATCATATGGATGAGAACTCTGGTGTAAAACAAGCGTACCGATGCCATTTTTCTCAATATGAAAACCAATAAATTTTGAAAAGTCAATTTCAATAAGCAGATCACCATAAAGTAATATAAAAGAATTGCTTCCTATCACATCTTTTGCGTTTAAAAGAGCCCCACTAGTACCCAAAGGAAATTCTTCCCTAGAGTAGGTTATACTGACTCCAAACGCTCTTCCGTTTTTAAAATAATCTTCAATAATTTTAGATAAATGGTATGTGCAAATGATAATATTAGTAATCCCATAGGCCCTAAGCCTTTCTATCTGATGTTGAAGTATTGGTTTCCCATTAAAATAAAGCATAGGTTTTGGAACTGACTCTGTAAGTGGAAGAAGCCTTGTTCCAAGACCCCCGACCAGGATAACTGCTTTCATAGTTCTACCTCAGATATTATCTTTGCTGCATCTAATAAATCATTACAAACATAATCTGGTTTCACTTTATATTTTTTGTCTCTTCCAGCATAGCCAGTTTTCACAAGAATGCTGCTGATCTTGGCGTTTTTAGCAGTCTGAATGTCAACAGTAGTATCTCCAATCAAAAAAGAACCTAAGAGAGATAAATTAAGGTCTTTTGATGCAGAAACAAGCATACCTATTTCAGGTTTCCTACAATGGCATTTTCTCCTGTATACGGGATTGTTTGCTTCTGGATGGCCCTGTTCTTGGTGATGGGGGCAATAATAGACTGCGTCAATTCTAGCGCCTTTCTTCTTTAGCAGGTCAACCAGGTATTGATTAAGTTTAACCACAGTTTCCTCATTACAAAGATTTCTGGCAACGACAGGTTGGTTTGTAACGATAACTACAGCAAAATTGTGTTTATTTAGTAATTTTATCGCTTCTACACTGTTTTGCAGGAGTTTAATATCTTCTCTTTTATGAAGAAGATCAACTCCGTTAATGATGGTCCCATCACGATCTAGAAAAACAAGTGCTTTAAACATCGTATTACCTTAACTACTAACAAGACTAGAATTAGAAATAATTAAATAACTATTCTTAACAGGTAGTCTTATGGATCTTGTCATAGCACATCCATTTTTACATCAAATGGGTGGTGGGGAAAAGGTAGTTCTTAAACTAGCAGAAAAGTTCAACCCAATAATATACTCAGTGGTCTATGAACCAAAAAAAACATTCCCTGAATTCAAAGAATTTGATATACGATTACTACCAAAAAATATTAATGAAAATCTTTTCTTTTTTTTAAAAAATGATGCAAGAAGGCATAATGCGATAAGTGCTGGATTTAGGTATTATTCATCAAAGATAAAAGACGAATATGACGTAATAAATGCTCATGGATCACCAAGTGAATGGATAGCAAACAAAAATGAAAGGGTTTGTTGGTATGTCCATAGCCCAAATAGGGAGGCATATGATTTATACAAATGGAGAAGCCTGCAGTTAAAATGGCCAAAAAGAGTTTTAAATAAAGGATTGGTAGAAATTTTCAAGTCTGTTGAAAGCAGAATAATGCCAAAAATAGAAAAAATATGTACAAACTCAGAAGTCACAAATGAAAGGATAAAGAAATATTTGAAAAGAAATGATGCAGAGGTTATACACCCAGGAGTGGAGCCAAAAGAATTTCACTGTGAAGAATATGAAAAGTATTTTTTGTATCCATCTCGCTTTGTTCCAGAAAAACGTTTTGAAATTGCAATAGATGCATTCAAACAATTTAACAAGCAAAAAAAAGGATGGAAGCTCGTTCTTGCTGGTTTTTTACATGATTCAAAAAGAGAACAAGAATATTTAGTCAAATTAAAAAGATTGGCATATGGATTACCAATAGAATTTATATTGAATCCTTCCGACAAAAAACTAAGTGCGTTGTATTCTAGATGTTATGCAACCTTATTTACAGCTATAAACGAAGACTGGGGTCTTGTTCCACTAGAATCTATGGCATCTAAAAAGCCATGTATTTCCATGAAGGAAGGAGGGCCATGCTACAGTATACTAAACAAAAAAACAGGCTTTTTAATAGAAAAGGAAAATGAAATGACCAAAAAAATGATTTATTTAGCAGACAATCCAGATAAAAATGAATGGCTAGGAAAAAACGGAAGGGAAAGGGTTTTAAAGAATTACACATGGAAGATATTCTTAAAAAAGATGAAGAAAGCATTTGATGAAACAAAAAATCAGCAGGGCAAATGATGAAAGAAGCGATAATTAAATTGATAGGGTGGAAAACACCAATATTATTTCAGGATCCAACAGTTTATGACAGGTTTAACTGGCTTAAACGACACCTAAAAAAAGGAAATTTAAGAACACTTGATGCTGGAAGTGGGGGGGGAGGATTCACGGTATATGCATCAAAAATAGGTAACACTGCAGTTGGCATATCTTTTGAAGAAGAAGCCAACAAAAGAGCCACTAGAAGAGCAAAAATCTGGGGAACCACAAATGTTAAATTTATTACTCAGGATCTTAGAGGATTAGACCTAGTTTCTGATAGAATTGGAAAATTTGATCAGATTATATGTTTTGAGACGATTGAGCATATATTAAATGATAAAAAATTGATATGTGATCTTTCAAATATACTTAAACCAAATGGAATATTACTTTTAACTACTCCTTTTAAGTATTATAAAAAACTTTATGGAGAAACAGATGAGTTGTCAAAAGTAGAAGATGGGGGGCACGTTAGAAGAGGTTATACTCATACTGAAATGAGGGATCTATTTGAAAAATATGGATTACAAGTAGTAACTGAGGAATATGTTAGTGGACTTGTATCACAAAAAATTACAAGTTTAATGAGAAGGTTGTTCAAAATTAATGGAAGACTTGCATGGATTATAACTGCACCTCTAAGAATATTTCAGATAATTGATGTGCCTTTAACAAAATTAATTAACTATCCATTCTATTGTATTGGAGTTGTAGGGATTAAAAAGAAGTAATTTATTCATTATTTAAAAGATATTTAGCGGTCTTTTTTATACCATTTTCTATTGAAGTCGTTGGAAGCCAGCCAAGAGAACGAATTTTATCAGTTGAAAGAAGAACAATTGGCTGATCACCTGGCCATCCAACTTGTCCACCTGTATAAAACTTCTTGACACTTTTTAATTTCATCTCTTCAATAACCAAATCTGCAACCTTATCGACTTCAATCGTATAATTATTACCTAAATTAAAGAGATTATTCTGATCCTTGGATTTTTCTACACCAGTAAAAACACCATTGACACAATCGTTTATGTAAAGAAAAGATTTTTTCTGTTTACCATTACCCAAAATCTCCAGCTTGTATGGATCTTTTTTTAGTTTGTTAAAAAAGTCAATTACAACTCCATGGGGATAGCGTTCCCCAATAATAGAAACAAAACGGTATATGAAATTATTAAAACCATAATAAAAAGAAAATGCTTGAATAAGCGATTCGCCAGCAAGTTTACTCGCACCGTACAAAGAATTTTGTACAAGAGTGGTGTCTTCAGGGGTAGGTATTGCCTTTGTTTCTCCATACACTGCTGCAGATGAGGTAAAAACTATTTTTTTAATATCATTGAGCCTCATTGCTTCAAGAACGTTATAAGTTGCTATTGTATTCTGTTCTAAGTCAATTCTTGTATTATTTACTCCGCCCCTTATATCCGCATTAGCTGCAATATGAAATATAAAATCTTTACCTTTTGCAACTGTTTTGAGTTTCTCTAAATTTAAAAGATCCAGTTTTACAAATTGATATTTTTTGTTTTGTCTATGATTTTCTACAACTTTTGGTTGCCCAGTGACCATGCTATCGACAACCGTAACATTCGAACCAAATTCTAAGAGTTTGTCGACTAGATGACCGCCGATAAAGCCTGCGCCACCAGTTACTAAAATATTCTTTTCGTTAAATAGGTCTTTCACAAAAACACCGTAGATATACTTATAGTTCATTCTTTCGAAGCCTTTAAAAGTATTTGGAGAACAACCAGAAATATGAATAAAAAAATCCTTATTGTTAGTGAATATTACCATCCTTTCATAAAAGGAGGGGCCGAAACAACAATAAAAGCATACGCAGAAAAACTTGTTAAAGATGGAAATGAAGTAACAATATTAACACCAAATTATGAAACTAACGATGAAATAAGAGAAAAAATAGGTGGTGTGAAGGTTATAAGATTCAAATCACTGAGAAGATTATTGTACAAAAGTAAAAAAAGAAAAGACATAACAAAAGAAGCATATGCAAATAAAAAAAGGCTTTTCTACCTTTTTCTTTCATTTTATACTGTTTTTTCAGCATGTGATATGCGAAATGCGACCAAAAGGCTTATGAAAAAAAAGCACTTTGATGAGATAGGAGGTAATAACCTAGAGTCAGTTTTGGCAGTAGCTGGGATAAAAACAAAATCAAGAAAGGTTGTTTATCTAAGAGATTTTGGATTATTCTGCCATAATAGGGGTTTATATCAATGCGACTGGTTTTGTGAATTGTGCGGACTTAGAAATTTCTTAAGTGCTGGTGATTTGAAAGGAATTGTTAAATGGATGTTTGGATTAACAAAAAAACTTGAAAACAGTCAGCTAAACAAATTTAATCATATTGTAGCTGCAAGTGAATTCATAAGGAATAGAACCAGTGATATTACAAAGGTAAAAAAAGAGGATATAGAAATTATTTATGACATAATTTCTCCAGAATATATTGCTGAAGTATCAAAGGAAGAAGCGCGAGAAAAGCTAAAACTCCCACTTAACAAGAAAATCTTTTTATATTTAGGCACACTTAGCCCTCTAAAAGGTGCACAATTCATTGTCCCATTATCAAAAAGGTTTGAGGAAATATATTTTGTTGTTGTAGGGGGAGGGCCGTTAAAAGATGAGATATCAAAAAATCAAGGTCAAAATTTGAGATATGATGGATTTGTTGAAACTACAGAAATAAAATATTATTATAAATCAGCTGATGTCTTACTTGTACCATCAGTATGGTATGAGCCTTTTGGAAGGGTTGTAGCAGAAGGATTTGCCAATGGTTGTTTTGTGATAGGCAGTAATTATGGTGGGATAGGAGAACAGATAAAAAAATCTAAAAAAGGCATTGCAACTACTCCAACACTAGAAGGATTAGAGAACTCAATAGAAAACTACCTCAAAAAAAGTTAGTGATGTCTTCTCATAATGAAGCTGTTTCTTAACTTAATTAGGGGTTTATATAAATTCGTATAAGAAGCAAAGAAGAAAACAATAGTCGTTAATAGGTACTTGCACAAACGAAAATCAATAAAAGAAAGTAAAAACCAATCTAAAAAAAGAGCATTCCTCAATAGTCTTTTTGCTTCTATATCGTTACCAGCACTTAAAAAATTCAAAGCAGGAGTTACAAGATTCCCGTAAACCTTGTAACACCTATATTTCTTCAAGGTTAAACTATTGAAAATATGAATCTTTGACTCAAGGTATTTATCAAGTACTAAATAGAATTCATCAGCACAAGTTCTACTAGTTTCGATTCTAATCGAAGCTTGAATTGGGCTTAAACGATAATTAATTAGTTTTTCATCAAGAATTGCTATATTCATATGTTCAAGAAAACGAAAATACATATCAAAATCAAATGCCCATTTGAAATCTTTTAAATTGTATTGACCAACTTTTTTATATAACTGAGTCCTGGCAATACAACTAGAACATACAAAAGGGTCATTAACTCTGGACACACAATATTTCAGAATATCATCAAGATCAAGAGATAGGTTCTTTTTCTCAAACCATTTTGACAACGGTTTTTCACCAATTTTTTCATCTTTGGTATTGATCAAATTAGCGCTTGCAAAAACAGCACCAACTTCAGGTTTTTTGTCTAAGATAGAAACTTGCTTTTCTATAATGGTAGGCTCATAGATATCATCTGCATGAAATAATGCAATATATTCCCCATTCGCTTTGGAGATGCATTTATTCCAGTTCTCACTTAGTATGTTTTTAGAATTTCGAAAAAGAGTTATGCGTTTGTCAGTATATTTCTTTAAAATTTCAAAAGTATTATCCGTAGACGCGTTATCAATTATAATCAATTCAAAATCAGAATAAGTTTGGGCAAGAATAGAATCTATTGTCTTTTTTATGAATTCAGCTGCATTGTATGCAGGAACACACACTGATAGTTTTGGTTTTTCCATAGCAGGATTTAAAAAAAGACAAGTATAAAAACACTTTGGTATTGGGACATTATAGAATAATATGAAAAAAGCGTTAATCACAGGTATTACTGGGCAGGATGGATCTTACCTTGCAGAGCTTTTATTAAACAAAGGGTACGAGGTACATGGAATAATCCGAAGGGCAAGTACCTTTAATACGGTCAGGATAAACCATATCTTCCAAGACCCGCACATACAAAATGCTAAATTGTTCTTGCATTATGGAGATTTGTCTGATTCTGAACAAGTAAGCAATATAATTCATAAAATAGAACCAGATGAAGTTTACCATTTAGGTGCACAGAGCCACGTTAGGGTAAGCTTTGACATGCCAGAATACACTTCAAATGTAACTGGAGTAGGAACAACGCGAATCCTAGAGGCCATAAGGAGAAGCAAAAAAGTGATAAGATACTACCAAGCATCAAGCAGTGAGATGTTTGGATCGGCAAACCCGCCTCAAAATGAAGACAGTCCATTTAAACCGCGCAGCCCATATGCTTGTGCAAAGGTTTATGCATACTGGATGGCAAAAAATTACAGGGACGGATATGGGATTTACGCTTCAAATGGGATATTGTTCAATCATGAATCCCCAAGAAGAGGAGAAACATTTGTAACAAGAAAGATAACCCGGGCAGTATCAGCAATACTGGCAAAAAAACAGAGATTTTTGTATTTAGGGAATCTAGAGGCAAAGAGAGATTGGGGATATGCTCCGGAATATGTCGAAGCAATGTGGAAGATTATGCAGCAAGAAAAATCAGATGATTTTGTAATTGGAACTGGGAAGACTCATTCTGTAAAACAATTTGTAGATGAAGCTTTTACGTATGTTGGTCTTGACCCACAAGAACATATCAAGATAGATAGGGAATATTTTAGGCCAACCGAAGTGGAAGTATTAATTGCAGATAACAAAAAAGCAAGGGAAAAAATTAAATTTGAACCAAAAATAGAATTTGAGGAGCTTGCAAAAATAATGATGGATGCAGATATGAGAACGTTTGGTTTAGAACCAATTGGAAAAGGAGACAAAATAATCAAAAATAAGTTTAAAGACAAGTGGTGGAAAGGAGATTAGATGGATTTAAATGAAAAGAGGGTGCTTGTTACTGGGGGCAATGGATTCTTGGGTAATTTTGTAGTAGATGAATTAAAAAAAAAGAAAGTTGAATGTATTTCAACACCAACAAAAGGAGAGTATGACTTACTAGAAAGAAATGATGTTTATAAAATGTTGAAACAAGAATCACCAGAGGTTATAATTCACCTTGCAGCCAAAGTTGGGGGAATAGAAGCCTGCAAAAAGTACCCTGCATCTTTTTTTTATGAGAACATGGCTATGGGGTTGAACCTTTTTGAAGCTGCAAAAGACCATAAAATAGAAAAATTTGTAGCGATAGGCTCAGTATGTGCATATCCAAAATTTGCACCAATTCCTTTCAAAGAGCAAGATTTATGGTCTGGATACCCTGAAGAAACCAACGCACCATATGGCCTTGCGAAAAAGATGTTACTAGTAGAGGCACAGTCTTATAGAGAACAATACGGATTAAATGCGATATATTTGCTTCCAGTAAATTTATATGGACCAGGAGATAATTTTAATCCGGAATCATCACATGTTATCCCAGCACTTATAAAAAAATTCATAGATGCAAAAGAACAAAATAAGAAAGAAGTGGTTATTTGGGGGAATGGAAGCCCGACTAGGGAATTTTTATATGTTGAAGACTGCGCCAGGGGGATTGTACTGGCAACTGAAAAATATGATAAATCAGAACCCGTAAACTTAGGTTCTGGAATGGAAATTAGCATTAATAACCTAGCAGAGTTGATAAAAAAGCTAACTGACTTTGAAGGAAAGTTAGTTTGGGACACAACAAAACCAAATGGCCAGCCAAGGAGATTGTTTGACAACTCAAAGGCAAAAAAAGAGTTTGGTTTTATTGCAAGAATCGGATTTGAGAAAGGATTGAAAAAAACAATTGATTGGTATCTGAAAAACAGGTGAAAATAATATGGATAACCTAAGACAAATTGGTGTTGGTTGTGCAGATATATCGGATAAAGAAAAAGAATACGTGAATATTGCGTTAAATAACAACAGACTTTCTTATGGAGAATTTACCCACAAGTTTGAAAAAAGATTTGCAAAGTTGCATGATTGTAAATATGCAATGATGTGCAATAGCGGTACAAGTGCCCTTAGAGTTGCGATTGCAGCTCTTAAAGAAACCGATGAATGGAAAGAAGATGATGAGGTTCTTGTTCCCTCTATAACTTTTATATCAACTTCAAATGTTCTAATACAGCAAAACCTCAAACCTGTTTTTGTTGATGTAGATCCCAGGTATTACAACATAGATCCAACCAAAATTGAGGAGAAAATAACAGAGAAGACTAAGGCAATTATGCCAGTTCATTTGTTTGGTATGCCATGTGATATGGAACCAATAATGAAAATTGCAAAAAAACACCAATTACGAGTTGTTGAAGATTCTTGTGAGACTATGCTTGCAAAGTACAAAGGAAAAAGCGTTGGCTCGTTTGGAGATATTGGATGTTTCTCAACATATGTTGCACACTTGGTAGTAACCGGTGTTGGAGGTATTTCAACAACAAATGATAATGATTTGGCAATTAAAATGAAAAGTCTGATGAATCATGGCAGGGATTCTATATATCTGCATATTGATGATGATAAAACAAATGATGAAGAGAAACTTTCGATGATAATGGAGAGAAGATTCAGTTTCGTAAGATTAGGTTATAGCTTCAGAGCAACGGAACTTGAAGGCGCACTTGGGTTAGGGCAATTAGAAATTGTAGATAAAATAGTACAAAAAAGAAGAGAAAACGCCGCATATCTTACTGAAAAACTAGCTCATCTCGATGAACATTTACAGCTTCCAAAAATAGCCCCAGATAGGGATCACTCATTTATGATGTATCCAATAGTTGTAAAAGATCCAAAAATTAAAAGAGATGAATTGACGTTATATCTTGAAAAGAACGGAGTTGAAACCAGGTATATGCTGCCACTTTTAAACCAACCAATTTATATCAAACTTTTTGGAAATCTTGAGGGTCAGTATCCAATTGCAAAGAATATAAACAAGAATGGATTTTATATCGGATGCCATCAAAAACTAGATAAAGAAGATTTAGATTATGTTATACAAACATTTAAAGAGTTCTTCTCCAAGCAATAAGTGGAATAAATAAAAAAGGTGGAAAACAATGGACAGACCTAGGATTTTATGGCAATGCCCTCGTTTTAATCCATACTTTGCAGATTATTACATAAATATGAATTACAAAGATGCTTTTGTTGATTTAGGTTACACATTTGATTTTCTTACAGGTGAAGATGATTTAATAGAAAAAGTAAATAGATTCAAACCAGATATTTTAGTAACTGCAACACAAAATGAATATTTCGAGAAATTAGACATAGAATGGTTGAATAAAAAAAGAAAAGAGGGATTGTTTGTTATTGTTGCTGTTGAAGCACTTGAGCATTATGATCCGCTTTATAGATTAGAGAATAAACCAGAGAGAATTAGATTAATACAAGAAGGAAAACTGGGAGACATGTTTTTTGGGAACAATGAGTTAGAAAGAATGAAAGGTTTTAAAGAAAAAACAGGTTACAAATATCATTTTCTGCCTCTGGCCGCAAATCATAAGGTCCAGTTTGGTTCTACACATTTTGTAGAAAAAAAATATGAATGCGCATATGTTGGCAACTATATGTTGAGTAAAAAAGAAAAATTCGCGGGATATATTGACCCACTAAAAAATAAACATAACCTAAAACTAATTGGAAATAATTGGACATTAACTGATAGAGCTATTGCAAAGATACATAGAATGTTAAAAATAAAACAAAAACCAAAGATAACTTTAGATCAAGAAAGAGAGTTATACTGGAAAACAAAGATCGGATTAAATCTTCATGAAAAAAAACAAGCTATTGAAGGATTAGACGTTAATGAAAGAACATTTAAGGTTCCCGCATGTGGATGTTTTGAATTGTGTGATGCAAATAAAAGCGTATACAAATATTTTGCAAAAGATGAAGTAATCCTTGCAGAGGATGAAAAAGACTGGTATGAAAAGATAGAATATTATCTCGAAAATGACGAAGAAAGAGAAAAAATAGCAGAAAAAGGATATCAAAGAGTGCAAAAAGAACATCTTTATACACACAGAGTCAAAAAGATGATAGAGATATATAAATCGTATTTATAGTTTCGGTGAGTAAATGAATCAGGTACTTGTCAGTTCTGGAGTTATTTTTGGAGTTCACGGACTTGGAAATTTGTCTTACCATATTGCTAAAGGATTATATGAGCATAATATGTTAGAAAAAGTATTTGCTTGGGATTACAAAAAAACAGACTTGCCTGACAATAAAATAAAAAGGATAGTTCCCATGGGATATTACCTAGAAAAGGTATTGGGCGGATTTAGAAATAGAATATACAAAGACTTCCCGCAATATCTTTTACAATGCGAATTTTTTGATATAATGTGCTCTTATTATACAAATTCAACAAAAGCTAATATCGTATATGGTGGTGGAGGCACGACCTTAAGAACTATGAAAAGGCTTAAGAAAAAAGGAATTAAATTTGTTTTTCCTGGATTTTCAACACACCCAAATGATCATTTTAGATTACAGATTGAAGAAGCAAAAAGATGGAATGTTAAATTATCTCTAAATTTAAGATCTGATTTTTTAATTAAAAAAATTAAAGAAGAGATAAAAAATTCAGATTATATAATTGCAGCATCAGAACTTGTAAAAGATAGTATGGTCCATAATGGGGTACCAAAACAGAATATATCCGTGATACCATTTGGAGTAGATACTAAAAAGTTCAACCCTGGTAATAAAAAAGGGGGAAAATTTAGGGTTCTTTTTGCCGGTTCAATATGTTTAAGGAAAGGAGTTCCTTATTTATTAGAAGCATGGGATTCACTGAACTTAAAAAATGCAGAATTGATTCTATCTGGAGGTATTCATTCTGAGATGAGGGAGATATTAAAAAAATATAAAAATAACAATACAATACAAATAATAGAAAAAACAAATATAGAAAGGTTATATAAAACTGCAGATATCTTTGTTTTCCCAAGTATAGAAGAAGGATCGGCACTTGTAACCTACGAATCGATGGCCAGCGGCCTCCCGATCGTCACAACTATGAACAGTGGTTCGGTAGCTAAAGACAAAAAAGACGGATTTATAATTCCAGCAAGAAATATAGAAAAAATAAAAGAAAAAATACTGTATTTCTATGATAATCCTAAGATGGTAAAAAAAATGGGCAAAAATGCAAGAAACCATATGGTAAAGGAATATACATGGGATCATTTTGAAGAAAGAACAGCTGAATTTTTTTCAAGAATTTGATTTTATGCAACTGGATTCAAACTGTTTTATGTTTTTAGTGGCTAAGTGAAACTGAGTTAAAAAATTTTCAATTTCTCATTTGAAAAACGCAATGTGCAGAAACCATACACTTCCCGATGGAACTGCGTTCCATGGGTCGGAGCGAACGAAGTTCGCTAGATGCATGAAACACGGTTTCATAGCATGCAGAGAACGAAGTTCTCTCGCACAGTGCATGGAGGAGCGCGTTTTTCAAATATTTGAACGAATGACCGACAAATCGGTATCCGATTTGTGGTCCATTGAAATCTTGGATTTCAATAGGAGCATGAAACCCAGCCACCTACAAAAGCAGAGCTTTTGGAGGGACAAAGAACAAAGTTCTTTGGATTTTGGCTGGGTGCTCTTCGTTCAAATCATATAAACTGCACTACTCCTTCTTCATAAAATATTCAATAGTTCTCTTGAGTCCATCATCAAGTTTTACTTTAGGTTTCCACCCTAAAAGTTTTTCAGCCTTTGAAACATCAATAGAATAGTTCATTATCTCATTTTTTTTATACTCAATAGCACCATAGTCTATTAAGGCACTTTTTCCCATAATCTTACCTATGTTTTCGGCAATGTTTTTTATTTTATAGGATTTGCCATAGCCAACATTTATTATTTCTCCACTTGTTTTTTTATGCATAGCACCTGCAATAAGTTGTGCTTCAATTAAATCATCGATGTACAAAAAATCCCTAGTCTGCTCACCAGGAGTCATTTTAAAGTTCTGACCCATGTTTAGACTTTTTATTAAAGAAGGAATAAACATTTCTTCTCCTTGTTTTGGTCCATATACGATAGTTGTTCTCAACATTATTGCTTTTATGTTGTATAATTTATAGAATAGTTTCAAAAGTTGGTCTGCCGAAGATTTTGAAAATGCATAAGGAGATTCCGGGTTATCACTCATACTTTCTGTAACCGGAATTTCTACGCTACCATACTCCTCTATAGTACCAAGAGTTATTACAGGGATAGTAAGATTAGACTTAACTAACCCATTTAGCAGATTTAAAAGTCCTATCACATTTATATCTATCAATGAATAAAAACTTTCAACCCCTCCCCCCCTATTCTTGTCGGCTGCAAGATGGAAAATAAAATCTGGTTTGATCTCATCTATTTTGTTAATAACCTCATTTTTTTCTCTTATATCAACAAAATATTGTTTTGTTAGGTTATTTTGATAAAAAACTTTTTTTTCGTTTTTCGACATTAGGTAAACCTTTGCACCAATGTTGAGTAATCTATCCTGTAGATATGAACCAATAAAACCAGTTGCACCAGTTATAAGTACTGTCTTGTCGATATATTCCTCTTTATATCCCATGCGCTTACCTTCTTCATCAACCCAATCATATTGTTTTATATTATATGAATTACCCTGTACAAAATTAAATAAGTTTGGGTAACCTAACTGGTTATAATCTTAAGAATTTTTCGAATTGATCAACAACATACATCCTCATTTCATTTGTTAAACCAGGATATACCCCAATCCAAAATGTATTGTTCATTATATAGTCAGAATTCTTAAGATCCCCTATAATTTCATACTTTTCATCCAAATAAGCTGGTTGACGGATTAGATTGCCTCCAAAAAGCATTCTTGTTGTAATCTTTTTTGATTCGAGAAAAGCTACAATCTGATTTTTAGTAAACTGAACTCCTTCTCGTATAGTAAGAGGAAACCCAAAAGGACTTGGGTCTGCCTTAGGGTGTTTTTTAGGAAGAACAAAATACTCTTCATAATCTTTTAGGTTTTGATAATAATAATTAAAATTTTCTTTCCTTTTCTTGATAAATTCTGGCAGTTTCTTGAGCTGCGCAAGACCAACTGCGGCTTGCATATCAGTGACTTTAAGATTGTAACCGATATTCGAATAAATGTACTTGTGATCGTACCCTTCTGGTAATTGTCCAAGTTTCCAGCCAAACCTTTTTCCACAGGTATTTGATTCACCTGGTTGGCACCAACAGTCTCTTCCCCAGTCCCTAAAAGATTCAATTGATTTCTTCAGAATCGGCTTGGAGGTTAAAACTGCGCCGCCTTCACCCATTGTCATATGGTGCGCCGGATAAAAACTTACAGTAGCAATATCTCCAAAAGTACCAACTGGCTTTCCATCAAAGGTAGCACCAACTGCGTCACAACAATCTTCTATTAAGTACAAACCATGTTTTTTTGCAATGCTTGTGATTTTATCTAGATCAAAAGGATTGCCGAGTGTATGAGCTAATACTATTCCGCGGGTTTTTTCATCTATTGCTTCCTCAAGCAAAGTGGTATCAATATTGTAAGTACCAAGTTCAACATCCAAAAAAACTGGGACTAAACCGTTCTGAAAAATTGGATTTACCGTTGTTGGAAATCCAGCCGTGACAGTTATGATCTTTTCTCCTTTTTTGAGCCTTTTTTCCCCAAGAGATTTTGATGTTAATGCTGATAATGCTAAAAGGTTTGCAGATGAACCTGAATTGGCAAGAAGGCAATATTTTGAACCAAAAAATGTAGCAAATTCTTTTTCAAACTCTTGTGCATATTTTCCTGCTGTAAGCCAAAAATCAAGTGAACTGTCTACTAAATTAATAATTTCTTGTTCATCATAGACCCTTCCTGCGTATGGGATTGCTGTTTCTCCTGGTTCAAACTTTGATTTGTTGGATTTTGACAGGTAAAACTGTTTAACAAGATTAAAGATAGCCCTCTTAATATCCGTATCTTCTTTCATAATTAGTTTACCAATACATAAGTTTTTATTTGATTCGAAACAGCAGAATATTAACGCTAAATCTAAGTAAACTTGTGAGTGGGAATAATGGAAGAAATAAATGCCGCAATAATAGGAAGCGGGAACATAGGTTCTGATCTTCTAGTAAAAATAATTAGGTCAAAATACATAAAATGTTCACTATTTGTAGGACGAGATCTAAATTCTAAGGGAATAATACATGCTAAGAAATTAGGTATAAAAACAAGTTCTGAATCGATAGAGGCACTTGAAAAAGAATCTGGAAAATATGATATAATTTTCGATGCTACAAGTGCGGAAATGCATAAACAGAATTCTCAAAGATTGTCAAAATTAGAAAAATTTGTAATAGACCTAACCCCAGCCAAAACCGGAAAGATGTGTGTTCCTTATATGAATTTAAAGGAATGCTTAAAAGAAAAAGAAATAAACCTAGTCAGTTGTGGTGGTCAGGCAACCATACCAGTAGCACATGTGATAAAAGAAACTTATCCTGATGTTAAATACATTGAAAATGTAACCTCAATTGCATCAAAATCAGCAGGACCTGCAACAAGACAAAATATCGATGAATATGTTCAAACTACTCAAGATGCAATTAGATATTTCTCATCTGTAGACAAAACCAAGGTAATTTTAAACCTAAATCCAGCAGATCCACCTATTAACATGCATAATACTACATATGTAGAAGTGAATGATGATATAGACCTTCCATTATTGAATATCAAACTAAAAGAGATGGTTAAAAAAATACAATCATATGTTCCAGGTTATAACCTATTTCTTGGCCCATTATATAAAGATGGGGTAATAACTATTATGAATGAGGTAGTTGGACTGGGAGATTACCTACCAAAATATGCAGGAAATATGGACATTATGACCTGCGCAGCATTAACCGTAGCTGAGGAATATTCTAAAGGTATGATGAAAAAAAGATGAATATATGAAAATCCCATTGATTATAGATTCAACATTAAGGGATGGATCCCATGCAATGAGACACCAGTTTAGCTCGGAGAATATTACAGAGTATGCGGCAGGTGCAGAACGAGCAAGAGTTCCATTATTAGTTGTTGGGCACGGTAATGGATTAGGTGCAAGTTCATTACAATTAGGCAAAAGTTTACTCTCAGATTCTGAAATGATTTCGCTAGCTAGAAAACAACTTAAACATACCAAACTTGGTGTTTTTATAATTCCAGGGTTCGGAACTGTTAGAGATGATTTAAAGCCTGCATTATCCTTGGGTGCTGACGTAATATTTGTAGCGTCTCATTGTTCTGAAGCGGATATCACCCAAACGCATATCAATTATTTAAAAAAACAGAATAGAAAGGCTATTGGGGTTCTAATGATGAGTCACATGCTTTCAGCTGATGAATTAGTTGAACAAGCTGATAAAATGCAAGAATATGGTGCTTATGGGGTTATGTTAATGGATTCAGCAGGTGCTTTATTGCCAACAGAGGTCAAAGAAAGAGTTTCCGCATTAGTTTCTAACCTAAGTATTAAAGTTGGTTTTCATGCCCATAACAACTTAGGGTGTGCAATTGCAAATTCTTTAGCAGCATTAGAAGCAGGAGCTGGGATAATAGATACAACTTCAAGAGGACTAGGTGCAGGTGCAGGAAACTGCCAATTGGAAGTTTTTGTTGGTGTATTACATAAAAAAGGCATACAAACAGAAATTAATTTATACTGTGCAATGGATAATAGTGAAGAAATTGTAGCTAAATTTATGAAAAAACCACAGGTTATAAGTAGCACCAGTCTAGCAAGTGGATTGGCTGGGGTGTTTTCAGGATTTTGTCCAATTGCAGAAAAGGTATCAAAACAATTTGGTGTTGATCCGAGAGATATTTTAATGGAACTGGGTAAAAGAAAGATTGTAGCAGGACAAGAAGATTATATTACTGATGTGGCTGCTGAACTGGCAAGGAAAAAAGCCTTTGGAGAAACAAGTTTATAGTGATACTATGAAAAACACGACGTCTATTAAAAAGAGGCTTAAAGAAGGTGAAACTATCATTGGGACGTGGTGTTTAATTCCATCACCCCATGTAATAAATATACTAGCAAATTCAGGTTTAGACTTTGTGTTAATTGACATGGAACATGGACCAATTAATATAACAGTTGCATCAGAGATGGTTTTAGCAACTGAAGAAAAATGTGACGTATTAATCAGAGTTCCGAAAAATGATCCTGCACATATTCAATATGTTCTCGATATTGGTAGTTGTGGAGTTGTTATACCACATATCAAAAATGTGGAGGACAGAAAAAAGGCTGTTTCTTATGTTAAATACCCTCCTATTGGTGATAGGGGGTTCTCTCCATATACCAAAGCTGGAAATTATACAAATAAAACCACCCATACACGAATCCATAACGAAAACACGATTACAGCAATAATGATAGAAGATAAACATGCTCTAGATAATTTAGATCAAATCATAGATGACGAAAATGTTGATATAGTTTATATTGGAACATATGATTTATCAGTTGCCCTTGGTATCCCAGGAGATGTTTCAAATCCAAAAGTTTTAAGTGAATTAGAAAAAGCTGTTAAAACCATTCATAAAAAAGGTAAAATTGCTGGGTGTATGGCACACAATAAAGCTGATCTTGACAAATTTAAGCAGTTGGGCATAACATTCGTTCTCTTCAAGGTTGATACCTCTATAATATCCGACGCTATTAAAAAAATCAAAACGGAGGATGAGACCGCATGATTCGCGTGGCGGACTATGTGGCAGAGTTCATTTACAATTCCGGAGTAAAACACATCTTTTTAGTTACTGGGGGAGGTGCAATGCATCTCAATGATGGCATAGCAGCTCATAAAAAAATTAAATACGTTTGTTGTCATCATGAACAAACAGTTTCTATGGCAATTGAATCATACTCAAGAATTACAGAGAATCTTGGCGTTGGATGTGTAACCTCCGGTCCTGGTGGTACAAATACTGTCACTGGAATAGTAAGTGCATGGCAAGATTCAATCCCGTGCATGATTATATCAGGGCAATCAAAGAGGAAAGAAACCATTGCACATTCAAAACTAGATGGTTTAAGACAATTTGGAAGTCTTGAGGTTAATATTGTAGATATTGTGAAATCAATCACTAAATATTCAGTTATGGTTATGGATCCGAAAATGATCCGTTATCATCTTGAAAAAGCAGTATATCTCGCAAAAAGCGGAAGACCTGGGCCTGTATGGATTGATGTACCCTTAGATGTTCAGGGTGCAATGGTCGATCAAAATACCTTAAAAAAGTTTACCCCGCCAGAAAAAAAGCAACCGGATATCTCCAAATCTCTAAAAGAACTAATTAAATTGTTAAAAAATGCCAAAAAACCTGTTGTAATTGCAGGTTCTGGAATTAGATCTGCAAAGGCCATTCCTCAATTTCTTTCATTTATTGAAAAAACAAACATCCCAACAGTTAATACTTTTATGAGCCTTGATATTATAGAAAATGACCATAGCTTATACATTGGAAGACTTGGAACAAAAGGGAATAGAGCTGCAAACTTTGCTGTTCAGAATGCCGATTTACTTATAGCAATAGGTACCAGCCTAAAAGTAACGGTTATAGGCTATGAATATGATTTGTTTGCACCAAAAGCAAAAAAAGTAGCAATAGATATAGATCCAATAGAACATAAAAAACCAACAATAAAAATAGATCTTTTTATTGAATCTGACGCAAAATATTTTCTAGAGGAGTTGTATAAGGAATGTAAGGATGAAAACATAACCTCACCAGATCTTTGGAAAACAGTTTGTTCTAATTGGAAAAATAAATATCCACCTGTACTCGTATCTCAAGAATCAGATGAGATAGATATGTATTATTTTGTAGATCGTCTCTCAAACCATACTAAAAAAGAGGACATTATAATATGTGATGCTGGTTATCCATTTTATGTAGTGGCACAAGCATTAAGATTGAAAGAGGGGCAGAGGTACATAACTCCAGGAAGTCTTGGTACGATGGGGTATAATCTTCCTGCTGCTATAGGTGCCTCAACTGCTGATAAAAGTAAAAGGGTAATATGTATTACAGGTGATGGTTCATTACAAATGAACATACAAGAGCTTCAGACGATTGTACACAACTCCATACCAGTAAAAATATTTGTCTTGAACAATTGTGGGTATGTATCGATTAAAGAAGCTCAGCTTAGATATTTTGGAAGAGTTATTGGCGCAGGAAAAGACACAGGGATATCATTTCCAGAATTATCCAAAATAGCCAATGCATATGGAATCAAATACATTACCGTATCTAATCCTAGCGAACTAGATACTGTTATAAAATCAACCTTAGAATATGATGAACCGGTTATCTGCGACATTAAAACCACACAAAATCAAAAGATTAGTCCTATAGTAACTTCTGAGATAAGGCCTGATGGTTCCATGGTTTCAAAACCACTTGATGACATGTATCCTTTTTTAGATAGAAAGACATATTTCAATGAAACGAATGTATAAATTGTGATGATATGAGTAAGAAAAATATTTTTTTAACTGGTGGTACGGGATTTATTGGGAAAAATATTCTGGAACAGTTGTCCGATAAGTACAATATATACGCCCCAACTCATCCAGAATTAGAACTGGATGATACTGAAGCAGTCAAGGAGTATACAAAATCCCATAATTTTGATGTAGTAATCCATGCTGCAAATTGGGGAGGAACCAGAAAAAAAACAGATGATCTTGTGAATAATGTTGAAAAAAATCTGAAGTTTTTTTTCAATATAACACGTTGTAAAGACCATTTTGGTAAGTTAATTAATTTAGGAAGTGGTGCAGAATATGGAAAGTTGTATTATACACCAAAGATGAAAGAGGACTATTTTGATAAACATGTGCCTGTAGATGAATATGGATTCTACAAGTATGTATGTTCTAAGTATATTGAAAAAATTGAAGATGCAGTTAATTTAAGAATATTTGGTTGTTATGGAAAATATGAAGATTACGAGATCAGATTTATTTCCAATGCTATATGTAAATCCATTTTTGATCTACCAATCACAATAGCAAATAAAAATGTTTTTTTTGATTATTTGTACATCGATGATTTAATTAAAATAATAGAATATTTCATAAATAATACGGGAGAACATAGAGTCTATAATATAACACCAGATAAATCTATTGATTTACTAACAATTGCTAAAAAAGTAAATAAAATAGCTGGAAAAAATTCAGAAATTATTATAAAAAATAAGGGAATTAACTTAGAATATAGCGGAGACAACTCAAGATTAAAGGGCGAGATAAAAGGAATTAAATTTACTGAGATTGAAGATGGAATAAAAAAATTACATGAGTGGTACACAAAGAACAAAAAATTAGTTGAGTATGATAAGATTTCTATGGACAGATACTAAAATTTAGACAAAGAACTTGATGGACTGCATTTATTTAAATATTCATTAGAAGCAATCTTTTTATCATCAATCAGATGCATATTTTGTTTGTAAAAATCAAAAAGATTTCTAATAGAAGAGCGATAGGTAGAGAATTTAAAATCGCCTAATTCAGTTTTAAGCCTTGAATTGTCACCACTATAAGTATAATTTAAACCATCGTTTATAATTTTTATGGAAGATTTCTTGCTAGACACAGAGTTGATAATATCTGAAACTTCCAAAAGGCTTATTGATTTGTTGGGAGAGAGATTATATGTTTTGTGTTTAGGTTTGTTTTTTATAAAATAATCTAAAATCTCCAGAAGATCTTGGATATAGATATAATCAAAAACGACGTTTTGATTAAGGATAATATCAAGACCTAAAATATTTCTAACTATGGCATTTGAAATAAACCTAAAATAACAATTTTCATACTTACCAAAAACACCAAATAGTCTTAAGTTGATAATGTTTTTTGATTTTTCAGTAAAATTGGCACAGACATATTTATAAAAACCATAGTCGTCTTTTGGAATACATTGGCCGAATTCTTCTTCTTTTATTTTTGACAAGTTACGATTTTTATCATATTCTGCACCAGATCCAAAATAGATTATTTTGTCTAAACTATCAGCATGTCTAACAATGTTAAAAAAAATTCTTAAATTGTCACGAACTACATAACTCAAATCAGTAGTTGCTCTGTCCCCGCCCCTGTTTGCACAATGGATTATAGTGCCTATTTTATGTTTCTTTATATACTGACTAACTGCATTTTCATCTAGTAAGTCCAATTCAACATGAGAAGGTGAAAATATTGTATACTTTTCGTTAAAGTATTCATATATATTCTTACCTATAAAGCCAGTTCCACCGGTAACAAAAATATTCATATAACCTACCAACTTACCTAATACTATATTTATGAATGACTTTAAAATTTTATCTTTATTACAAGCTTAGAGAACAAATAAAACAACTACTCGCTAGGTCGTGCATGTACTCTTTCCCTGTTTTTTTGTATAAATGTCTTCTTTTTAAAAAGTCTACAATAAGAGTAATAGAAAATAGCTATAAACTTTCTAATAGAATAAAATTGGAACAAAAAACAAATGATATAACAAAAAAACGATAGAAAAGAAAAAGGATTTTGTCTTAGTTGCACTGATTTGAGTTTTTGAAGAACATCAATGAACTTTCTTTTTTTAGCTTCGTCTTTATCATCATTGAATATTGCAGATAAAACAAAAAAGTTTCTAAGATCTAATTTTAAATCGCAACTTTTTAAGTTGTGAGGGATACAAAAATCTCGATTCAAATCATCGTTAAGTTGAAGTCCTTTACCAAAACGAACCAAGTATATATCCAAATCAAACAAGTCTCCAAAACCTTGATATAAAACAACTGGGCGTTTCATAACACAAAATTTCTTAGAATTTAAAATAGATTTTAACGCAAAATAGGTCTGTTCGTAACTACCATATCTCCCAAATGGGAAAGGAAATTGCTTAATTAAATCAGTATTATAAACATTAACAAAGATGCCAGTAGAAGCTAAAAGAACATGCCGAATAACCTCTTTGTTTTTTTCAATCCCCTCATAACAAATAAAACCTGGAGTGTTAGAGTCTAAAACATCCGAAAAATTAAGAATATTGCTCTTATCAGCCCTTATTGCATTGCAAGCTAGGTAACTGACATCTCCCTCTTTTGTGAGATAGCTTATTAATAAACTTAGTCTTCCAGGAATGAAATCGTCATCGTCACCTATAGTGAAAGTATACTTACCACTTGCCATTTCCAAAATTTTTTTAAAGTTGAGCGTAAATCCTATGTTTTTATCAAATATATTTGTTTTTACTTTAATCTTAGGATTTTCTAAAATAAACTTTTTTATAATTTCTTGAGTATTATCCGTAGATCCATTATCAGATATACAAAGTTCAATTTTATCTTCAAGATTTATTGTTTCCAACTTTAATTGATTTAGAGTTGATTCCAAAAAAACGGCTCGGTTGTAAGTAGGAATACAAATGCTCAAAATTGGTCTTTTAGGCATAAAAAAACACCGAAGGCATTAAGACCTTTTCAGATATTTGATATACCACGGAATTGTCTTATCAAGACCTTCGTCAATTGAATATCTAGATTCCCAGTTAAGTATTTTCTTAGCTTTTTCAGTGGAGAGGTATTGATTTTTTATTTCCCCTTTTGCATGGTTAAGTATCTCAGGTTTTAAAGTGGATTTCATCTTTTTTAGAACTAGATTTACAATATCTAATACTCTAAACTTATTTTCTGTACTTATATTAAATGCCTGTCCATTAACTTTTTTATCACCAATTTTTTCACCAATACAGAGATATGCGTCAACAACATCTTCAACAAATAAATAATCTCTTATATACGTTCCATCGCTTCTTATAGTTGGTCGCTCATTAAAAACTACAGAGCGAATTGTTCCTGGGATAAGACGATTGAAATTCAAATCTCCGGGACCATAAATGTTTCCACAACGTGCAATAGAAACAGGCAAACCATAGGTATGGTAGTATGATTGCACTATCAAATCAGAACAACTCTTAGAAGCATCGTATGGATGCCTTCCTTGTAAAGGAGTTTCTTCAGTATATGGAAGCTTTTCCTGATCACCATAAGCTTTATCAGAAGAAGCAAAAACAATTCTTTTAACAAGTTGGGAATTACGACACGCTTCCATAACATTCCATGTTCCTTTAATGTTTGATTCAAATGTTGAAAGAGGAGATCTATTTGCAGTTCCAACAATTGTTTGGGCACCTAAATGAAAAACAGAATCGATCTCATATTCGTTTAAAGCACGTTCAATAACAAAATAATCTTCTAGTCCACCATGAACTACATTCACAGCATTTAATTTAGAGGAACTAACTAGTAAAGAATTTGGAATATGGTCTCTCATCAAGATAGTTATATTAGCACCTAGTTCAACAAATTTAGTACTAAGCCAAGAACCCAAAAGTCCCGATGCACCAGTTATAAACACATTCTTTTGAAGCCAAAAACTATCCTTCATTAATCCCACACCTTCCACGGCTTTTTACCTGAATCCCACATTTGGTTAAGTTCAAGATAGTCTTTATAAGTATCCATTGCATGCCAAAATCCATTATGTTCAAAAAACGAGAATTGTTTATTAGTTACCAATTCCGTAAATGGCTTTCTTTCAAGTATACAATTATCATCATCATCTAAATAATCAAAAATATCTTTTTTGAATGAAAAAAATCCTCCACCAACATAATCTTCTAGAACGGGTTTTTCAACAAACTCTTGAATTAAACCATTTTTACCAGGTTTAACCATACCAAATTTAGAACTTGGATGGACTGCTGTTAAAGTAGCAATGGTGTTTTGTTTCTTATGGAATGTATATAGCGAATCAAGGTTAACGTCCGACAATCCATCACCATATGTTGCCAAAAAATTATCAGAGTCTACGTATTTTTCGATCCTTTTTATTCGAGCACCAGTTTGTGCTTTTAAGCCAGTTTCTGCAAAGGTGACCGTCCAATCTTCCTCTTCTTTACCATGGTATTTTAGGTTATTTGAATGATCTTTAAGCATTATAGTAAAATCATTGTGCATCATCTGATGGGAAAGAAAGAAATTTTTAATCGAATACCCCTTATACCCCAAACAGAGAATAAAATTGTCAAAACCATAATGTGAATATGTTTTCATAATATGCCATAAAATTGGTAATCCTCCTATGCTAACCATTGGTTTTGGCTTGTATTCTGTTTCTTCTTTCAGACGGGTTCCTTCTCCCCCACATAAAATAACTACAGGCGGTTTTTCCATAAAATCTTCCCTACTAGGTGATTATTTGATTGTGAACTAAAATATTTATAATGGAATCATAAATTTGTGATTCGCCTAGTCCGTTTTTGTCTCTCAGGTACTGATGAGAACCTACATATTTACAAAACATATCTGGCAAGGCGAATCTTTTAAATATAATATTTACACCGTTGTCTGCCAAAACTTCAGCAGTAGCACTCCCTAATCCACCAATTATACTGTGCTCTTCAATGCTAAAAATAGCTTTGGTATCCAACGCGGCTTTTAAGATTGCTTTTTGATCTATAGGTTTTATAGTATGCATACTTATTAATCTGGTCGAAATTCCTCTCTTTTCAAGGGATAAACTGACCAAATGTGCAGTTTTTAGCATATTGCCAGTAGCTATAATTGTTATGTCACTTCCCTTCTTGACTATGATTGACTTTCCAATAGTAAACAACGGTTTAGTAGTATGTACGTGAGGATCACCATTCCTTCCGAGACGGATATAGGCTGGCCCATGATAAGAATAAACCGCTCTTGCACATAGCTCAGCTTCAATTGGATCTCCAGGACAAATTACAACCATATTCGCAAGAGATCTCATAATAGAGATATCCTCAACAGCATGGTGAGTTGGTCCAAGTGAACCATAGGTAAGCCCACCACCGGAACCAACAAGTTTAACGTTTGCGTTCTGGTTACAAACGTCATCCCTTATTTGTTCGAAACACCGCATGGTTAAGAAAGTTGATATAGAATATGAAAAAACAGTTTTACCTGATAAAGCAAGTCCTGCCGAGATTCCAATCATATTAGCTTCTGCAACTCCGGTGTTTAGAAAACGATCTGGGAAATCTTGCTGAAATCTTTCAAAAAACGAAAACCCCATGTCTGCACTAACTAAAAAAGTACTTTTATCTTTCTTAAAAATTTCATACAAAACATTGGTGAATGAATTTCTCATTTGTGATCGAGCTCCTTTAGTGCATCTATACATTGTTTTTCATTTGGAGAGTGGTAATGCCATTCTAATTTATTTTCCATAAATGAAATCCCTTTTCCTTTGATAGTATGGCAGATTATGGCGGTAGGTTTATTGCCTTCAAAAGGAATTTTAGAAAAAGTATTTACAAGTTGTTGAATATTATGTCCATCCACTTCTTCTGCCCTCCAACCAAAAGAACGCCATTTATCCGAAAATGGCTCCAGATCCATCACTTCTTTTACATTACCAAAACTTTGTATTTTATTATAATCAATAATAGCAATAACGTTGTTAAGTTTATAATGTCCTGCAGACATGATAGCCTCCCAAGTTGATCCTTCATCACATTCTCCATCACTGAGTAAAACAAAAACACGAGACTTTTTCTTATCATATCTTGATGCAAGGGCCATACCAATTCCTAATGATAAACCATGCCCTAAAGAACCAGTAGATGCTTCAATTCCAGGAGCAGTACCCAAAGTCGAATGCCCTAAAAGTTTACCGCCATCTTTATAGAATTCGTCAAGAAAACTCATCGGAAAGTAACCTCTTTCCGCAAGTGTTGCATAAAGCGCTACACTCGAATGACCTTTACTAAGAATAAAAATATCACGATTTGGATCCTTTGGGCGTTCCGGATTAATAGCTAAGATCTCAAAATAAAGAGTTGTAAGTATGTCTATAATAGATAATGCAGAACCAATGTGAGATGCTTTCCCATTTGTCACCATCTTAATAGCATGTTTACGTATGTTTTTGGCATGTTCAACTAATTCTAAAAGATCCATAGATTAACCTTTTGATGTACACCAGATATACAAGGAAAAATGAACCGCACTAGCTAAAAAGCTTCGCCTTTTCCATGGCACTTTCCACACATTTATCTGAGTTGTAATACCTAAATTCTGCAAATCTGCCTGCAAGAGTTACATCAATTTCTTTTACATAATCGTATATTTTCTGAATGTTCTTCTCATAATCTAAGTCATATACTACATATACATACTTCCCAACAATTGTTTTTGAATAATCAACTTCATCATCTGAAAAACCAAGGGCTTTGCCCATTTGTTCAACAACAGTCTCATTAACTTTGTCCTTGCCTAGTTTTGATTTTTCTCCTTTAGGTGAAAACGTTGTTTCAGATAAGATAGATGACTTACCTTTTGGGACGTTGTGTGGACTCATATTAGAAGGAAAACTTATTCTATTTGGAAGAATTTCCTTATCAGGAAGGTACATCCAATGAAAATCATTTAACTTTTTATTAACACCAATCATTGTAAGGTAAGCAGAATTCCATTTTAGATTATCAACTGCTTCTTGAACATCTTGTGGTACGTCTTCTAAAGTTCTAAAAAAGTCTTGAATATGAAAGGTATTCACAATTTTGTTATAAATTTTTTCCTGACCTGAGTTAGACTTAACGACCCATTTATTGTTTTCTCTCTTGATTTTTTCAATTTTGAAACTTGAATGCAATCGTTCTTTTTCAATCTTAGAAACAAGAGAGTCACTTAGCGCTTGAAAACCTCCTTTGCTAGGATAATAAAAATACAATTGATGAGTATATCCCTCGGATTCCATATCCATTGCTGCTTTTATTACGTCTCTTGTTGGAGGTTGAGGAATTCTGCCTTCTACCCAAAAAAGAGCCATTTTGGAAAGATTATAATCCCAAATCTTGGCATTGTAGGGGTAGAGATATTTATCGCATATCGATTTTCCAAATCTATAATACATCCATTCTTTGAAGTTTTGAGGCTTTGCCAGAGAGCCCTTTTCTCTTTCAATGTATGTATCAACATAATCAGCCAAGCAATCGAATGCTTCTTGTTTTTCAAGATCTCCAAGACCATTTTCAAAAGGATACTTAACAAGCTTGCCCCCATACAAAACTTTTGTATTTCTCTTGTGTTTTATTTTGTTGTTCCCAAGAAGATCAAGCTGAAAATCAAGGACTTCTTTATTCCTTGAGAAAACAATGTGAGAACCTAAATCAAAGGTGTAGCCTCTATCATAAATAGACCTACATAACCCACCAAAAGTTGAGTCCCCTTCTAGTACTTCTGAATCTTTCACTAAATGGGCAAAGGTAAGTCCTGTGATTCCTCCGCCTAGAACTCCAATCATACAGTTTTTATTATTAGATAATATTAAAAATACAAAGATCAAGAAGGAGAATGGTGTCTTTTTGGGAAAAAATGCCTATCTAATCAATTTGTTATTTACTTTGATACTGATTGTATTGATATTCTACTTCGTAGATATTGAAGGAGTAATAAAGGAATTATACAAGGTTAATCTGGTTTATATAATTGGTGCGATAATTGCATATCTGACACTTAATATTTTAATGTCAATCAGGATACAAAAACTTCTTGAAGCAATGAAACAACCAGTCAAACTTATTGATTGTGTTAAGGCTAATTTTGGTGGGATGCTGTTGTCAGATGTTACACCTGTGAGAAGTGGCTATTTTTTTACTGCATTTTCTCTATCATCTGAAAGAAAAATAAAACTAGACAGAACAATGTTGTCAATATTTGGACCACAGATATTTGAGTTTATGCTTAAAGTTTTGTGCTCTGCAGTTCTTGTTTTTATTGTGATTAACAATTTGCTTCCAAACCAAAACCAAATTATCACTATCGCATTTTTGATTCTTCTAACATTCGGATTCGTATTTTTGCTTGCCCTTCTTTTTTCAAAAAAACTATTGAAAAAATTCGAGTTTGCTAAAAAAATCCCTGGAGTGAAAAAAGTGTATTACCTAATGGAATTAATGCAAAACAATTCAAAGGTCATACTACAAGAGTGGAAATATGTCTTTGGCGTTCTTTTTGGGGCATGGATTTTGAAGGGAATTGAATGGTACTTGATAGCAAAATCACTTAACATCGAGATAAATACTTTCAACGAAGTATTGTTCTTCTTGATATTCCATAGTTCAATAACCTTCCTTCACTTCATGCCATTCCCAACAATTGCAGGTGCTGGAGCTTCGGAGGCTGTTTCAGCAGGGATACTTAATCTTTTAGGTATCCCATTGCAAGTCGGTCTTGCCTTTGCAATAATAACAAGAGGATTGATGATATTTGTTGATCTTATCGGGTTGATAGCTATAAGTAGATTTATTAAAAAGGGGAACTTTTTTGATTTGATAAATGAAATTGATCAGAAAGAGAAAATAGCAGAGAACAACTGAGTTATTTTCTTTTTTTCAACCAGTCCAAATATCTTTTCAAACCAGTTTCAAAATCAGTTTTTGGTTTCCATCCCATTTTTTCTAGTTTTTTTATTGATAGAAGCATGATCCTTACGTCTCCAACCCAGCCCCTTTCTCCTCCTGTATATTCAAATTCTGGTTGAATCTTTAGGTATTTGCACATTAGTTTTGCAATCTTATCAACAGTTACTTTTTCACTGCTTCCTATATTAAAAAAATCATAATTTGATTTTTGATTATCTGAAGCAAACAGACTAGCTTCAACACAGTCATTTATATAAAGATAAGATTTGTCTTGTTTGCCATTTCCAAGAATTTCAAGCTGGTGTGGATTTTCCTTCAATTTATTATAAAAATCATGCATAACTCCGTGAGTGCTTCTATCGCCAAAAATATTTGCATAACGAAGGCTAGTTCCTTTTATCCCATAAGAATGTGAAAATGAAGAAATATAAGATTCACAAGCCAGTTTTGAAGCCCCATAATTACTAATTGGTATAGTTAACTCAGTTTCTGGTGTTGGGACCGGAACTTCACCATAAACAGTAGAGGTAGATGCAAAAACGACCTTTTTTATATCTTTTTTTCTGCATTCTTCAAGCAATTTAAAGGTAGTTCTTACATTTCTATCAAAACTTCTTTTTGGATCATCAGCACTAAACCTAACATTAGGATCTGCTGCAAAATGGTAAACAACTTCTGCACCATTCAATTCAGTAGAAATGTTGTTTACATCTTTTTCAATAAATTTTGATTTTGGATTGATATATTCCCTAAAACCAGAGATTAAATTATCAATTACAACAACTTCATGGCCTCTTTTGATAAGTTCATCAGCTAAATGGCTTCCAATGAATCCTGCACCGCCAGTCACAATACACTTCATAAATTCTGTTTAGTATGGAGGTTTTAAAAAGAATAACTTATAAACCTGAAAACAAGGTAGAATAAATGCTAGATATAAGTGTAATCATACCTACTTGGAATGAAAAGGAGAATATAGAAAAGGCAATAAATGAAATCTCAAAAACACTAGAAAAAAGTAAAATTTCCTATGAGATTATAGTTGCAGATGATAATAGCGTGGATGGTACAAAAGAAATTGTTTCAAAAATCAAAAACCCTTTAATTAAGCTACTCAACCGAAAGCCGCCCTACGGATTTGGATATTCGATAAGAGAAGGCGTGGAGATTGCAAAGGGCAATGTGATTGTAATAATGATGGCAGATCTATCAGATGACCCTAATTTTCTACCATTAATGAAACAAAAGATTGATGAGGGGTGTGATGTGGTTGTCGGGTCAAGATTCCTAAAAGGGTCAAAGGTTTATGATTACCCTTTTCTTAAAATGCTGTCAAATAGGCTCTTCAATAACATGGTAAGGTTGTTTTTCTGGATCTCAATAAGAGACACGTCAAATGCTTTTAAGGCTTTTAGAGCGGAGAAAGTAAAGGGAATAAAAATAGAAAGCAGGGGTTTTGAGGTTTCTGCTGAAATGATGTTAAGATTATTGACAAAAAAAGCAAAAATATGTGAGATACCTGTTAACTGGATAAATAGGGAGAAAGGACAGGCAAAGTTTAAGCTTTATAATACCTTCACTAATTACTTTATACTGTTTCTTAAGATGCTAAAACTTGCTTATTTAGGGTAGTATAAATGAAAATTTCTATAATTGGGATTGGAAGAGTAGGGCTTCCCCTAGCGATTGTATTTGCATCAAAGGGAATTTGGACTTATGGAATAGACATTGATACCAAAAAAATAGAGATGCTAAAAAAAGGAAAGATGCCATTTAAAGAAAATGGAGCAGAAGAGTTGCTAAAGAAAGTGGTTAACAAGGAATTTGAACCAACACTTGATTTTTCAAAAGTGAAAGAGTCTGATTATATCATATTAACACTTGGAACACCGGTAGATGAGTTCATGAACCCGGATTTTTCACAAATTGATGGCTCGTTGGAAAAATTGGTTCCTTACCTAAAAGAAGGTCAAACCTTAATTCTTAGAAGCACCGTATCTCCAGGAAGTACTGAATATGTAAAGGGGTTTATAGAAAAGAAAACAAAATTAGAAGTTGGTAAGAATTTCTATGTTGCTTTTTGCCCTGAGAGGATAGCAGAGGGAAAAGCAATTGAGGAACTCAAAGTATTGCCAGAGATAGTTGGTGCATTGGATGAAAACAGTATGGAAAATGCAAAACTGCTTTTTATGAAATTAAAAGATAATGTCTATACGACAAGTGCTCTAAATGCTGAACTCCTCAAATTGTTTACAAATATGTACAGATACATAAACTTTGCAATTGCAAATGAATTTATGGTCATCGCTGAAGGGTTGGGAGCGAATATTCATGAAATAGTTGAGCTTTCAAATAAAAATTATCCAAGAGGAGGGCCAAAACAACCAGGTTTTACAGCAGGACCGTGTTTATTTAAGGATGGATTCTTTTTAACTAACAATACTCCATTCCCAGATTTGATTTCAGCATCATGGAGAATTAACGAAAATATACCAGGCTACTTAATCCAAAAGGCAAAGAAACTCAAAGAGATAAAAGGCAAAAAAGCAGTGATTTTGGGAATGTCATTTAAGGCAAATAATGATGATGATCGTGCTTCACTATCACACAAAATAAAAAAGATATTCAAAAGAGAACTAGCCGAAGTTGTTACACATGATGTATACCAAAATGGCCCAAAGTTTGAGGAACATATAAAAGATGCGGATTTCTTAGTAATTGCAACTGCACATGACGAATATAAAAAAGAGTTGGGATATTACAAAAAGTTCATAAAAAAAGAATGTGTTGTTATTGATATTTGGAATGTTTTTGGAAAGCAGAATATTGTTTTTAGATGTTAGGAAGGTAGGGTTATGGCAAAAGTAATGGTAACTGGAGGAGCAGGTTTTATCGGAAGTAGAGTAGTTGATGAATTAATAAAAGAGCACGAGGTTACAGTTGTTGATAACTTGAGCAAAGGTGACATAAAAAATATTGATATGAACAAAGTTGAATTCAAACAAGCAGATCTTTGTGATGCAAGTGTAACTCAAAATTTGTTAGACGATATTGAATACTGCTTTCATTTTGCAGCAAAAATAGGTGGAATTGGTTATTTTCACAAGTATCCTGCGGAGATATTGAGGGATAACACGTTAATGCTATCAAATATCTTGGACAGTGCACGTAGTTCAAAAAATTTTAAGAAAATGGTATATATCTCATCATCAATGGTATTTGAACGAACAAGCTCTTTTCCATCAAAAGAGGAGGATGTGTTCACCTCTCCACCTCCAATAAGCCACTATGGGTTTTCAAAACTAGTTGGAGAGTATTATTGCAAAGCTTTCAATGAACAATATGGAATAAATTATACAATATTTAGGCCTTTTAACGCTTACGGACCTGGCGAAGTTCCTGAGAATGAAGTTGGTATTGCACATGTTATTCCGGATCTGATAAAAAAAGTTTATGTTGATAAGCAATACCCGATCGAAATTCTTGGAAATGGAAGCCAGGTAAGGGCATACACTTACACAACAGATTTAGCTAACGCTATTGCAAACCTAACATTTGATAAAAGAACCGATAATGAGGATTACAATGTTGCAAATCCTAATTATTATACAGTCATGGAATTGTTAGAGAAGATTTGGAGGATGTGTGGCCCAGATAAAAAACTTAAGATAAAATCGCTGCCTACTTTTAGAGACGACGTTCAAAAAAGGATACCGTCAACCAAAAAGATAGAAAAACTTGGATGGAAGCCTAAAATCGAAATTGATGAAGGCTTGCAAAAAACATTTGCGTGGATAAAGGAAAAGATAGAATGAGGAATCATTTAAATGAAATTAGAAAAAGTAGACTATTTGGTTGCTTTGTGTTTACTAGTCACGCTCGCGATTAATTATGGTTTGACAAGCACTTTAAAACAAATACCCTCTCCAGTTTACGGGGGCGATTTTTATAATGGATTGGGAGGAGTCGTTCATATAACTGATGGTGGAAATCCACTTGAAAGCGCCCAAATGGTTGGTGAACTTCCTTGGGTTCCTCCTTTATACCATATAACTATTGCTATTCTTTCAAAGATTTCAGGACTTAATGAAATGAATGCGTTGATTAATTTTGCACTTCTTGTTCAGTTTGCATCTTTTATAGTTGTCTTTTTCTTATTATTTGAGATAACACAAAATAAATATAGCGCATTGATTGGAACACTTTTATTCGTACCGCTTCATGCTCCAATATTCAAGTATTCAGATTTTGCTACTGTTTTGATGGTTCCTCTTTTTCTTTTGGGGTTAATTAGATTTACCAAGAACCCAGATCAAAAAAATATGATTTTTTGTAGCTTAACTTTGGGGCTCTTAAGTTTAAGTAATACTCAGGCATTTTTTGTTGGATTTTTAGTTTTAGGAATAACGTTTCTGTTTTGGATTCTACCAAAAATATTGAAGGACAAAACGCTTAATACAAACCTGGAAAGCAACGATATTGAATCACTAAAGAGATATGCCATAGTGTTTGTGATTGCTTTTCTAATTGCACTCACATTCTGGTACAAACCGCTTTTTGTTTATTATGGTGAAACACCAAATGAGGTTCAAGATTTTACAAGGCCAGACGTAAGAGAACCAGCTATTTTCTGGAAAATGTTTGGAAACTTTGTTTCATGGCTTTTGTTTCCTTACAATAATGGACCAATAATGGTATTTAGTCTCTTGTCTTTGTATGGGTTATACCAAGTTGCCAAAAACCGCAAAGAGAACACGTTCATAATTATCGTTCTAGTATCGTGGTTTATTGCAATGGCACACCCAGTCGTCACACTCCCATTAATCAACAAACATTTGGTCATGGAAATGATGGCAGAACGTCTTCAAGTAATTTCTGTGATGTTAATTGCTTTCGGCACTTCACAAATTCCAAAACTAATTAAAAACAAAGATTTGGTTGTTGTGTTGTTTTTGGCATTGATTTTAGTTTCAGTATTAAACTATTCAGATTATTTTGAGAAACAAAAACAAGAGCATTGGGTAGTCAATGCCGGTCAACAAGAACTAGCTCCACATTTCGCTGAACTTCAAAAATGGGTAAGAGAGAACACAAATGTCAATGATGTGTTTATTACGACTAACGAAAATGGATTTATGCTAAATGCATTAAGTGGTAGGAAGATGGTTTCATATAGAAGAGCACATGCGAGTCCTTATACGGATATGAATCAAAGAATGATGGACCAAGCCATTATATTATATGGTGAAAATGAACAAAAAACAAAAGAATTGCTACAAAAATACAATGTGAAATACCTGCTTTGGTCTCCTGACTGGTTATTTTTAGAATACTATTTTGATAGTAATGGCCAATTAGTTGGATTTAACGACCCTTTATCAGTGCCAGATACACTAAAATACGAACTTCAATTAAAAGAGAATAATGTGAATTATGTAAAAAGAAATGGATACTTTGATCCTGCACCCCCTTCTGATGCGCCTAGATATGATATGATAGTTACACTACCAAAAAACTTAGATGTTGAGAAACCTTACAGCCAGCAGTTTTTGGATAATTTTAAACTAATAAAAACAATACAATATAATGGAAACGATGCATTTAGAATTTATGAGGTAAAATAATAGGCTAACTTATATACTCGACCAACAATCGGAAAAACATAGTTGGTCGAGTATAGCTGATCCAAATAATATATTTGGATCACAATAACTGTGTATATTATGTTAGGCTGGAAAGTACTTGAAAAAGGAGAATACAAAACAGAACTGCCTAGATTAAGCGATCAAGAAGAAAAACTAATTTTGGATGTGGAAGAATTATTCAAAAAAGAGATGAGAAGTAAAACTATAAAGTCAAAAGAAGAATGCAAAGAGTTAATTGAAAAGATAATTTATGATTACGCAAAACAGAACAGAATGCATTTAGATCTGGACCAGTTGGATTACCTTTCGGAAGTAGCAGCAATTGATGTTTACGGAAACAGATTTCTTGATTATTTGATAAAAGACCCAGAAATTGAAGAGATAAGCGTAATTGGAGTAAATAAACCGGTATATGTCTACATAAGGAACAAAGGATGGAAAACAACAAACCTATGTTTTACAAACGATGAAATAATAAAAGAGACAATAAATAAGATTGGGAAGGAGCTTGGAAGAAGGATCACTCTCCAAAAACCTATGTTAAATGCAACTCTTGATGACGGGTCAAGACTGCATGCAACATTAAGTCCAGTATCAGAAGGAGAGATCACTATAAGAAAATTTAGGGAAAAACCAATTTCACCTAAACAACTTTATCTTAATAAAACAATTGACAAAAGAATCCTTGCCCTTTTATCATTAATTGTACAAGGAGATAATAACATTATAATAGCAGGAAACACTGCAAGTGGAAAAACAACTATGCTAAATGCGCTTTTTTCGTTTGTGCCAATGAATGAAAGAGTTGTAATAACTGAAGAAACACCTGAAATTAATATCCCGCATAAACACCAATTAAGATTGGTAACACAAGAAGAAATGGAAATTGATATAACAAATTTGATTTACAACAGCCTAAGAATGAGACCAGATAGAACAATTGTTGGAGAGGTAAGAAACAGAAAAGAGGTACATGCGCTTTTCGATGTTCTAACGTCAGGCCAAGCTAGAGGAAGTTTTGCAACTTTTCATGCTCAAAATGCGGAAGAAGCGTGTACAAGAATAAAAAATTTCGGCATAGACTCGCTATCTTCCATAGATTTTATACTGGTTCTTAGAAGGATGCTAAATTATAGAAATAACAAAAATAGCGAAATAAGAAAAGTGATTGAATTATATTCACCCAAGATTGGTTATATCTACAATTATCAGAATGGAAAACTAAAACTTAGTATAAAGGATAATTTAATCAAAATGATTGGAGAGAAGCTAGGTTTGTCGAAAAGCGAAACAAAGAAGGAATTAGAAAGAAGGGAACGTCTAATTGAAAGGGCAGATGAGGAATTTTCAAAATTTTATAACAGGATACAGAAGGAGCTTTATGGACTATAAAATATTGAATAGTTTTAGCACCTATTTTCCGAAATCGAATATAATCAAAATAGGATATCTTGAAGACTATCAAAGATATGGAACAATGGCACTGACAGTATCAATTTCTATTTTTATTATTTGTGCATTGCTTTTAGAGATAATTTTAGCTTTCGTGATTTTTTGCATTTTCTTTTTAATCATAACCAAAGTCCCGCAAATTGAATATAATAAAAACCAAGCCCGGATAGAAGCAGAGTTCCCATTTATGCTAAGAACTCTTGGAACGCTTCTTAATGTCAACATCTCATTCAAAAAAGCATTCCAAATTATTTCAAAAAGCGAAGGAAGCCTGGGGGACGAGATGAAAACTGTAAACCAGGAGGTAGATAATGGCGCTTCTGTACCAAAAGCATTGAGCAACATGGCCCAAAGAATAAGATCAAATGACATAAAAACTGCAATATCCCAAATGATTACCGCTTATGACGTTGGTGGCAAAGGAAATGAAATAAGACGAATATCACAAGAGATGGCGATAAAGCAAAGACATAACTTGAAGGAATATGCCTCTATAAGCTCTGTTTTTGGACTGCTGTTTATAGTTTCTTCAACTTTGCTACCTACTTTTTTTGTAGTTCTGAGTTCACTTGGAGGGCAAATATTAGAAACAGAGATTACAGAAATGCATGCCAAACTAATCATCATAATTGTAATCCCGCTAATAAGTTTTATTGTTCTTCAGTTAATGAAATTAAATGAGCCACTCCAAATATCCGAAAGGAAAAAAAGTGGTAAAGAGTTTATCCTGCTAATGGTCCCAATTGCTGGGTTCCTCTTCTTTCAAGAGATTGGTTTTATTATTCTTATATTTACCTTTTTGGTTAGTGGAGCTATTTTTTACAAGCTGTATAGAAAAGAAACAAGAATAGAAATGATAGAAAAAAATCTCCCAAATGCTTTAATGGCAGCGGCAACTCTTCCCGAAAATTCAAAACTGGAGGACATTTTTAGAATATTCAAAAAAGGAGATTACGAAGAATTATCAAAAGAAGCTGAGATATCTCTACGGCAACTGGAAAGCAAAATAGGTGATAAAAAAGTACTTCAGGATTTCAGTAAAAGAAATGATGGGCATTTAATAGAAAGAACAGTTCAAACAATTGACTATTCCCTTGAATCAGGAAATACAAAAAGAATAAATGAAACGGCAGAAGATCTTCTTGAGTTTAATGGACTGGTAAAAGAAAGGGAGTCTCTCCTTTCAGTACAAAAATATACTCTTCTTTTTGGTGTAGTAATACTGCCTTTGATTCTCAATTCAGTTATTAGCATTTTGCAAAAAATGAGTAGCATTACCAAAGGAAATCCGGAGGTTCTAAGCTCAATAAATGGTGTTATCCCAGCTTATATACTTATTTATGCAATTTTTATTTCATATTATATAGCTGAGATCAGCAAAAAAAGATCAACAATGTTTATTTATTTTAATGTTCTCTCTATTATAGGACTAGTTTCATTTTATTTTGGAAAAATACTGTGATGACATGGACCTTATAACTCAGAGCATATATAATTTGAATAATGAAGTAATAACCACTGTCTCATTATTCATAGATAGTGCATTTATTTTTGGATTAATGATCATAGCGATTATCCTTTTCGGAGAAAAAAAATGGGAAAAAAGAAAGAAAATAATTGTCGCAATTTTGATTGGTATCCTTGTTGGGCATGGTTTGAAACAAATATATCACATTGAAAGGCCCTGCATAGAATTAAGTTCTAAGGTAATAGATTGCTCTGATTACTCATTCCCAAGCTTGCATGCCATCACTGTGTTTATACTTAGTTCAGCTTTTATAAGAAGAAAAGAATATCCATTATATCTATTATTTGCTTTGCTTGTTTCATTTACAAGAATCTATTTAGGGATGCATAGCTTTGTGGATATTGCAGCTTCTGGAGCACTTGCAGCTTTGGTATACCATATTGTTGATCTGGTGAAAAAATGAATACAGAATTAAAGAGGCAGATAGTTCATATCAGTGCAGGAATAATGTTTCTAGGCATACTTCTTTTATTAGGAAGAGAAGTTTTGATAGCTATTAGCTTTATTGGTCTTATCGTAGGTTCACTTCTAATAAACAGGTATGTGTTCACAAAGGATCATCTCTATGAAATATTATATCACCAAATTGAGCGAAAAGGGGTCCCTTTTGCAGGGTGGGGACCAACGTGGTATTTAGTTGGAATCCTTCTTCTTTCAACATTTTTGCAGGAAGTTCCCGAAATTGCTGTAGGGCTAACGATGCTCGCGATTTCTGATGGAATGGCAACAATTGTCGGAAAAAAAGGAAAACATAAAATATTTTATAATAAAGAAAAAACAATTGAAGGAACTCTTGCATTCATACTTTCATCGATGATAGGGTTTTATTTCATAGGATTTGAAATAATACCAATAGGAATAATTGCTGGAATAGCTGAAACATTGCCTCTAAAAATAGATGATAATGCATTAATCCCAATTGTGCTTATTATACTATTCGGTTTAGTATAATTTAATTGGTGAACAGATGATTATACTTTTTAGCAGCAAAAATCCGGCAAGCCTTAATATTGCGCAAAATTTGATGGAAAAAGGATTTGTACAAAACGATAATTATTTGTGGGAATACGGAAGCCACAAAATGATTGACACAAAGGTCGAATCAATATTAGATGTTCCGACAAACTTTGAAACAGACTGCATCTTGGTGTTGAGCACCCATAAAAGCAAAGAATATAAAAAGATGCTGACGTGCCATGCACCTGGAAATTGGGGTA